>DATNKH010000385.1:0-2711 GCA_035603475.1 Thermoanaerobaculia bacterium | reverse complement strand
GGGGTCTCCCCCGCTCGCCTGGGGCCTGCTACTCGGCGCACCGGCGCTTACCGAGGCGGGACTTGCACCCGCTGGAGACACGCAGCGTGCAGACGCCGGCCTCTTCGGCCATCCTCCGTCTGCGTCACGACGCACCATGGCACAAGCTTACGCCAGCGCGCTTCCCGGGGGCTGTCGACTCGGTAGTTGCCCATCTGTTTGGACCGACCCCGAGCGATGAAGGTGGGCGTGGTGCCCCCTTCCCCCCCGGAGGGGAGGGAAGGGTTGGGGGATGCGGGGGGCGATCCGATAGACGCTGGTAAGTTGCGCGACACGTCTGAGCTCCGAAGGCGCTACGGGTAGAAACGGGCAGGCGGGTCCTCTTCTTACCGCTACCTACCGTAGACTCGCGGCATGCCGGTGCGTCTCGACAAGTGGCTGCAGGTGGCGCGGATGTTCAAGACCCGCACCCAGGCCACCCACGCCTGCGACCTGGGCAGGGTGAGGGTCAACGGCCAACCGGCCAAGCCGCACCGTGCGCTGGTCATCGGCGATCGCGTCGAGCTGCAGCAGGGCGACTGGGAACGGGTGTTGACCGTGCGCGAGCTGCGCGATCGGCCGGTGCCGAAGGCCGAGGCCGCCGCCCTCTACGACGACCAGAGCCCGCCACGGCCGGCGCCAGATCCCATGCGGCGCCTGCTCTCCCGCCCGCCGGCCCGCCGCCCCCAGGGAACCGGCCGGCCGACCAAGAAGGAGCGCCGCGAGATCGACCGCTGGGAGTCGGACGAAGGCCAGGAGAGATGAACGCTTTAGTCGCCGAGGAACTCGCCGATCGGCGCCAGCGGCTCGAAGTGATCGCAGAAGATCTTGCAGACCACGAGGATGGGGACGGCCAGGATGGCCCCGACGATCCCCCACAGCCAGCCCCAGAAGATCAAGCCGACGAACAGCATCACCGGGTTGAGGGTGAGACGCTTGCCCAGGACCATGGGCGTGATCAGGTAGGCCTCGAGGACGTTCAGCACCAGGAACACGCCGGCCGGCGCCAGCATGCGCGGCACCGTGTCGAAGGTCAGCAGGCCGATCATGGCAAACGTCCCATAGTTGATGGCCGGCCCCAGGTACGGGACGAAGTTGGTGAACGTCACCATGGCTCCCCAGAGCAGCGGGTTCGGTACCCCAATCAACGCAAAGCAGATCGCCACCGACGCCCCCAGACCGAGGTTGATCATGGTTACCGTACCCAGGTAGTTGGAGATGTCCCTCTCCACCTGGCGGGCGATCTCCACCGCTCGCCGCCGGTCTTCGACACGCGGCAACACCCGGATCAGCTTGCGCAGGAAGAGGTCGCCCGAGGCCAGCAGGAAGTACAGCAGGATCAGCATCACCACCGCGTCGGTGATCAGGTCGGTGGCCTGGCTGAACAGCCGCTCGCGCAGCGTCGGGCTCGACTGCACCGCCACCGACACCGCCGGGGGCCGCTGGCCGGGGTTGCCGCCCACCTCGGCGATCCTCTCGACCTGCTCGGTCGCCCGCCCCAGCTTCTGCACCGACCGCCTGATGTCGCGCAGCTTCACCTCGGCGGCGCGCAAGCTCTGCGGCGCCCGCTGGATCCACTCGACGGCGGGACCGGACAGCTGGTAGACGCCGAAGCCGACGCTGCCGAGCACGGCCAGCAGCACCAGCCCGGCGCCCAGCGGCTCGGGGATGCGCAGCCGCTTGAGGGCGCGCACCGCAGGTGACAGCAGGAGCGACAGCAGGCCCGCGAGGACCAGGGGCAGCAGCAGCGAACGGCAGAAGAAGAGGGTATAGAAGGAGGCCAGGACGAAGAGCCCGGTCACGGCCACCGCCGAGAAGCCGCGCGGGCGGCTCACCGAGTCCGCCAGCTTGTGGATGTCCGGCCGCGGCAGATCTTCGTCCGGAGGCTGCCCTCCGTACTCACCTACAACTCCTGCAACGTCTTGCTCCTCTTTCTCCATACCTATCGCCTTGCCCTTTGATGGCAACCCCGAGCTGACGCTCCGACTACTCATGCAAGGCGCCATTCGCCTCGCTTTGACCCTCCGCGGGCGTTCGAGGCGGATTCTACGCTTTGGGAATGCGGGCGGGTGTCGGGTTGCCGGGAGGGGATGCGAGTATGGGGGCCCTGGGCGCTACCGGAAGCGATCACCACGTTGCTGCGCCCCGGACCCCAACAACCAGGGAAGCAATCGCGATGCCATCGCCGCGCGAGCGGGCCACTAGCCGAAGAGATGCAGCTGCGCGGCCTGCCCGTGCACCAGGTTCGAGGCGGTGACGCCGAGCAGGCGGACCGGGCGGCTCAACGCTTCGGTCCGGAGCACCAGCTCCAGGGCGCACTCGGCGATGCCCCGGCCGTCGCGCAACGGGGCGGGCAGGGTGCGCGATCGGGTGACCGTCGTGAAGTCGCCGTAGCGCACCTTGATGGTCACCGTGCAGCACGCCAGGTCGCGGCTGGCGAGCGCCGCGGCCACCTCCGCGGCCATGCGCTCGAGCTCTGGCTCTACCGCCTCGCGGCCCGCGAGATCGCGGCCGTAGGTGTTCTCGGTCCCCAGGCTCTTGCGTTCGCTATGGGTCTCGACCGGGCGCTCGTCGATGCCGCGGGCGAACTCGAAGAGGGTGCGGCCGTGCTTGCCGAAGCGCGCGACCAGCAAGTCGAGCGCCTGGCGGCGGAGGTCGGCCACCGTCTCGACCCCCAGCTCGCTGAGCACCCG
>DATNKH010000384.1:0-7183 GCA_035603475.1 Thermoanaerobaculia bacterium | reverse complement strand
GGAGCTGGGCGGCCAGGGCTACCAGCTCTGCACGCCGGCGATGAACGCCAGGGCGGTGACGCGTTTGGCGCTCGAAGGCGAGCTGCGGCGAGCGCTGCAGCGCGCCGAGCTCGACGTCCTCTACCAACCGGTGGTGAGCTTCGCCAGCGGGCAGACCGTGGGCATGGAGGCGCTGGTGCGGTGGCGCCACCCGCAGCGCGGCCTGGTGCCGCCGGCGCAGTTCATCCCGCTGGCGGAGGAGCTGCGGCTGGTGATCCCGATCGGCGAATGGGTGCTGGCGACCGCCTGCCGGCAGCTCAAGCAGTGGCACAGCGGTCCCTTGCCCGGAATCCGGGTCGCCGTCAACCTGTCGCTGCGGCATTTCCAGGATGCGGGCCTGCCCGGCGCCGTGACCGCCCTGCTGCGCGATCTCGACCTCGACCCGCGCTACCTCGACCTCGAGATCACCGAGAGCGCGGCGATGCAGAACCTCGAGCAGACCGTGGACACCCTGGCGGCCCTGCGCCGGCTCGGCGTGCGGATCTCCATGGACGATTTCGGCACCGGCCAGGCCTCCCTCGCCCATGTCAAGAAGCTGCCGATCGACTGCCTCAAGATCGACCGCGACTTCGTGCGCGACATCGACAGCGGTGCGACCGGCAAGGCCATCGTCAAGGCGATCATCGACCTCGCGCACGGCCTGGGGATGGCGGTGATCGCCGAAGGCGTCGAGACCGAGCAGCAGTTCCAGTTCCTCGCCGCGCAGGCCTGCGACGAGTACCAGGGCTACCTCGCCAGCCGGCCGCTGGCCGCCGAGGAGATCGAGCAGCAGGTCGGCGGCGGGGTGCCGCTCTACAGGTCCTAGTCGACGCTCAGGTGCGCAGGACTGTGCCGCAAGCGTACTCGCACTCGAGCTTGCCACCGGCCTCGTGATGTCGCAGCTGCGCTTCGTTCAATTCGATAGTGTGGTGGAGCTGGTGATTGTGATACCAGTGCAGAACGCCTGAGATCACCTTCCAAGTGAAGTTGGCAAGATTGTAGATTCCGATGGCGGTGTTGGCTCCCTTCAGCGTTTGCTTCAGCTTAATGTTCATCGCGTGTCCTCCGTAGGAGTGGTCCGAAGATGAGCGCCAGGTCCCGGTGCTCTCCGGGGCTAGCGGAATAACGTCGCTGCAACTCACGAGTGGTTTGATCCGCTCGAAAAATCTTCCTTCCTCCTCGATCCGGCCGAACACCGAGAGCCGATCGCCGATGGACTCGGCTGGTGCTGCCGTGGTGAGCACGACTTCTGATACGTTCAGGCCTTGGGCCCGCCAGCTTCAACGTCGAGCTCCGGCGTGACCCGTAGCTGCGGGTCCAGCACGCCGGCCGGGCCCCGGTCCCAGGCACGGAGATGCAGCATGCAACGGATGATCTCGTCGATGAGCAAGCTGCCGATCTCGCTCAAGCGACAGCAGCCGACGCCGTGGCGCTCGATCAAGCCCCAGGTCTCGAGCAGTGCGAGCGAGGCCTGTAGGTCGGGCCACTTCTCGGCCCATGCTGCAGGCACCTGGCCGGTGGCCCGCAACTGCCAGGCTAGGCGCCGCAGCCGGTTCTCGGTAGGTTCAAGCAGCGTGGATACGGCGGCCGGCCAGCGCTTGGCTTGGAGCTCGGTCTTGAACTGCAGACCCTTGGCATTGACGATTTGCCAACCGTCACCATATGAGTAGGCGCTTTCGCCGATCCCGAGCAGGGGCCGCTCGAGCAGCCACCGATCGCGATAGCACTTGGGCTGTCCGCCATCTCGCCAGAACCAGCCTACGGGTCCCTCCTGGAATTTGCTCTCGAGCAGATAGCTCCGTGCTGCCATCAGCTGCACGGCCACCCGCTCCGGAGCAGGGAATAGGTCGGGGCTTTTTGCGAACAGGCGCGAGAGACTCGACTGCCGCTCGTCGCTGCGCCCAAGCCGGAGGCGATAGACCGTGATCGAATCCGGCGACAGTGCTACCAGGTTGGACAGTGTCAGCAGCCACGCTTCCTCGCTGACCTGCGGGAGGCCGGCGATCAGGTCGACATTTGCTGTCAAGCAAGGTAGGGCGCGGCAGCTCTCCAAGAAGTGCCGCACGTCGGCGGTCGTATGCCGGCGCCCCATGAATGCAAGCACGGCGTCGTCGAGGACCTGAACGCCCGAGCTCACCCGGGTCACGCCGAGCGCCTGCGCCGTATCGAGCCACTCCCTCGTCACGGTGTCCGGGGTGGTCTCGACCGTGATCTCTTCGACCTCGCCGCATTGAAACAGGGCTCTCGTTTGCTCGAGGACCACGGCAAGCTCCTCGGGCCGAAGTAGGCTGGGAGTGCCGCCGCCGAGGTAGATCGAGCTCACCCGCTTGGAACGCGCGCTGGGGAGGTGGTCCGCTACGATCGCGGCACAAGCAAGGAGATCCGCCAGTAGCAGGGACCGCTCTCCGGACGCGCCAGTCGCGGCGCGGACGTGATAGTGGCAGAAGCGGCAGACATAGGGGCAGAGCGGGAAGTGAAGGTACAAGCTGATCGCGTCGGCGGCTCCGACATCGGCTGCTGCCCGTTCCAGGGCGCGTGCCGCCTCGACACGATCTCCGCCGTAGTACTTCACATCGAAGGTGTAGTCGCAGGCCGGCCGGCGGAAGGCAGGGACGGCGTCGAACACCGGCCGCAGCCGAGCGCTCACCTTCTCCTCCGCGCGCTCCAGGTGCTCGCGGAGGGGCGCTGGGAGCGCGCCGCGCATGGAGGGCTTGGATCTTGGCGTCGTCATGGCCTGGTGAGCCCATCGTCGTCTGCGCTCACGACGCCTTCCTCGCCCGGCCACCCTGGATGCGTGCGATCTCGATCGGCAGCGTACAGTCGTTTTTGCGGTCGTATCGCAGCTCGCCGATCGGACCCTGGAAGGTCTGGCCGCGGATCGCGCTTGCCAGATCGGCGCCGGTCGTCTTCGCGTCGAGGGCATGCGCGGCGATCGCAACCATCATGTATCCCAGTCCCGCGTTGAAGTCCGCTTCCAGGTGGTACCTTGCCTGGTATCGATCGGCAAAGGCGCGAGCCTGCTCGGTCGGGCGGGGATCCAGGTCGAGGTAGGTCGCGGGCACGAGGACGCCCTCGGCGGCGGCGCCGACCTTGGGCAGAGTGAAGCTGCTCAGCAGGGTGAAATCCGCGATGATCGGCATCTCGCTGCCGAAGACCTCCCGGATCTGCCGGAGGCCGATGGTATAGGCGCCGCCGTAGGCGGGCATGTAGAGCGCGTCCGGTCGCGTGCGCTTCATGCGTTCGCAGGGAGTCCGGTAGTCGGTCTGCGCGGGGTCCAGAGGCTCTCTGGCAACGACGCGGCTTCCCTGGTGCTCCAAGACCGCCTGGAAGGCACCGGCCACGGACCTGCCGTAGTCATCGTTTACGTACAGGACCGCCACCCGCTTGTAGCCATGCCGTGACGCCAGATCCCCCATCTTCTGGCCGATCTGGGTCGCGTTCGCCCAGACCCGGACCACCATGCCGTCGTCGCCGGTCAAATCGGAGAGCGCCGCGCCGACGAACAGCAACGTTTTGTCGCTGCGGGTGACTGGCGCCAGCGCTCGGCCCGCCGAGCTCATCCAGCTCAGCACCACCCTGCTGGGGTTAGCGGCCCTCGAAGCGGCATAAGCAGTGAGCGCACGCTCCGCCAATCCTTGACTGTCCTCGACCGCGAGCCGGTAGGGCTTGCCGGCAGCCGAGAGGTCCTCCTCCGCCAGGCGCATACCTTGCTCCACGGACCTGCCGAGATCGGCCGATGGGCCGGTCAAGGGCAAGATCGCGGGGATGCTCTCGGTCTTGACCTGTACTGGTTTGGAGGTCGCCGCCGGCTCAGCGCAAGCCGTTGCCAGCAAGCCGAGAGCACTCAGCATCCACACCAGCGCTTTCCATGCATCGCGAGCCAGATCGTTCCTTTGGGTCATGCGAAGCCATTCCTTTCTAGGCCGGCAAACAGACGAGCAGCGCCTTTCCCTCGAGCGCAGCGGCCTCGAGCCGTCCGAGCCAATGCGTGGCGGCCTCCCGATCGAGGCCATTGAAGGGTTCGTCCAGGACCAGCACGCGGCCGTTGGGAGCGGTGAGCGCGCAATGGAGCGCGAGACGTTGCCGCTCGCCACCGCTGAGCGTCCGTACCTCCTTTCGGGGAGATACCTTCAGCGTGCCCAGGCGGCCGCTCGCCTTCTTGAGCGACAGCGTTTCTTGCACGGTGAGGTTGGTGAATAGGGCCGTAGCCGTTTCGCTGTACAGCAGCCCTTGCCGGCGCCGTATCCAGGAGGGAGCAGCGGAGACCGGCTGCCCACCGAGCAAGACCCGCCCTGACGTCACCGGCAGCTCGCCGGCGATCGCCTTGGCGAGGCTGCTCTTGCCCCAACCGTTCCTCGCCAGCAGGACCGCCACCTCACCAGCGCGGACCGTCATCGAGACGCCTTCGCCCAAGCCGCGCTCGGCGGTGAACAGGTCCCAGGCGCCTCGCCGGACCCTGAGCCGCTCCAGGACGAGCAGCGGAGCGCTGCCAGCCGGCGGGCGGCTGCGAAAGCGCAGCAAGAGGCCGCCGTCGCCCAGCGGCTCGGCGGGTCCCTGGCAACGGAGCCCGGTCGCGCTCTCCACGGTGCGGGTCCACAGCTCTTCCGGAGTGCCGGCCTCGGGGTGCGCCGCCGGCCGGCTCTCGCCGTGGTCCAGGCGGCGAGATCGCAGCTCGAGAACGCGGTAGTCGAGCCCGGCGAGCAGGCGCTCGTTGAGCGCGTGCTCGACGACCAGCACCGCCCGCTCTCGCTTCTCCGTCAGCTGCCCGAGCAGCTGGTTCACGGTCCTCGTACCGGGTTTGTCGAGGCTCGCCAGCGGTTCGTCCAGGAGCAGGGCACGGGTGCCCACGATCGCGGACAAGGCAATCGAGAGCCGCCGGCTCTGGCCGAAGGACAGGTCCATCGCACAGCGCCCGACCAGCGCCTCGAGACCGAGGTCCGCGAGGTACGACTCCGGATTCGCGGCGGCCGGTCCAAGGTCGCGGCGAGCGTGCAGGGCCCGAGCCAAGACCCTGGGCGCGGAATCCTCGGCGCCGGCAGCGGCGATCTTCAGGTTGTCGCGAACAGTCTGGGTCCAGAACAGCTGGGGGCGCTGCCAGCATTTCACGATGCCCAAGCGCGCCAGGGTGGTCGGATCGGTGCGGCGAGCATCCACCACGCAGGTCGTGCCGGATGCCTGGCGAACCTCCAAGCGCCCGTGATCCGCGCGTTGATTGCCGGTGAGGAGGTCGATCAATGTGGTCTTGCCGGCGCCGTTCTCGCCTCGCAGCAGGACCAGCTCACCGGGCCGCAGCTCGATGTCCAGAGACTCGAAGAGCGTCTGGCTGCCAAAGGACTTGCGGAGCCCGATGCCCCGCAGCACGGGAGGGGAGTCGCCGGCGCCGAGCACCATGGACCTCACGCTCCCCCCACCGGGTCGAGCCTGGTGCCGCGCCCCAACAGGCCTGCCGGCCTGAGATGGAGCAGGACCAGAAGGGTTGCGGCATAGCCGATGACACGGAGCCTCGCCACCGTCGCGCCCCCCATCCCGAACAACCTGAGCGCCTCCGGTAGCAGCACCACCCCCGCACTGCCCAGGAGCGGCCCTCCGAAGGTCGCCGCGCCGCCGAGCAGAAGACAGGTCAGGAAGAAAACCGAGAGATCGAGGTGAGCGACGCTGGGATCGACATAGCGCACCTGCGCGGCATAGAGCGCACCGGCCATGGTCCCGAGGAAGCTGGCCGCTGCGGCCGCCCTGGCTCTCTCCGCGGCCACTCTCTTGCCGAGGCTGAGCGCGAGAGCCGGTGAGTCTCGGACGGCGCGCAGCAGCCTTCCCCAGGGCGACTCGAGGGCCGCACGGGAAGCTGCGAGCAGGACCGCCACCACCACGGCCACGGCCATCGCGAGGCGCCAGGGTTGTGCGCCGAGCGCCCGGCTCGGCAGCGGCGGCACATCGCTGATCCCGTAAGGGCCGTTGGTCAGATTCCGCAGGCTACCCAGCGGGCTCCCACCATCCGTGCCGTTGTAGATCAGGCCCCAGACCATCACGTTGAATGCAAGCGTCCCAAAGACGAACTCGTCGTCCGCCAGGCTGCGGGCGATGAATCCCGCGGCGAACGAGAAAACGATCCCCGTCACGCCGGCTCCGGCCAGCGCCAGCCAGCTCGGCATCGCGTACGCCACGCCCAGCACGGCATAGGCATAGGCCCCCACACCGAAGGACGCAGCCTGGGACATGCTCAGCTGCCCGGCATGCCCAACACAGAAGCTCAGCCCCAAGGAGGAGAGCCCGAAGACGAGGACCAGGCTCAAGAGATGGAAGATGTAGTTCATCGGATGCCTCGCGCCGCGAGCTCGAGACCCAGCCTCGGTCCGCCCAGGCGGCGTCCGAGGAGACCCAGGACCAGCAGGCCCAGCGTGATCGGGTCCTGCCATGCGCCGGACACCGTGAACGTCACGGCGGTGCGCAGCAGCCCCAGCGCCAGCGACCAGGCAAAGAGCTGCCGCCAACGGCCTGCGGTGGTCAGCAGCGTGGCTGTCGCCGCCGGGATCAGTGCCACCATCCCACCCTGCGGTCCCAGGGCGAGATCCACTGCCACTGCGGTCGAGGCGCCGCAGGCAACGAGCCCCGCCGCGATGAACGCCATGGCCCGCAAGCGGCCAGGGTCGTAGCCGCTGCGCCCCAGCTCGGCAGGGTTGTCGGCCAGGGCGCGAAGCTGCGTTCCCATCCCGCCCCACCGCAGGTACAGCGATACCGCGCCGACCAGCGACAGGCAGGAACCGATCACCACGAGCTGGGACGCCGGCAGCTGCAACCAGGCACTGCCGGCGAGCCCGGTGAGCGCCGGGAGGGTTGCCAGGGTGCGCACGCTCGATCCCCATCGCAGCACCGCCAGCTCGGAGACCAAGAAGTACAGCGCCAGCGAGCAGGTGAAATGGACGCCCGGTGGGGCCGCGCGGCGCAGCAGTCGCTCATGGTTGGCCCAACCCAGGAGGAACGCGGCCGCCGCGAGAGCAAGCGCCGCCAGGGCCAACGCCCCTCCCAGGCCCACTCGCGGCTCGAGATCCGCGACGAGCAGAGGGCTCAGCACGTACAGGGCTCCCAGCAGGACGAAGAAGACCCGCGTACTCCAGTAGACCAGCGCAAAGCCGAAGGCCAGCGCGGCGATGGCGAGGCCCTGGGACAT
>DATNKH010000383.1:0-4484 GCA_035603475.1 Thermoanaerobaculia bacterium | reverse complement strand
ATCCTGGCGCGGCGCGCCCACGAGTGAGGCGCCGCGCAGGCATCTCGCCGGCGTCGCCGCAGCTCAACGCGGCGGCGGCGGCGTGGGCGGCGGCTTCTTCGCCGGCGCCTGCCGGCCGGGAGCGTTCGTGCCCGGCTTGGGTCCCTGCTGCGGGGCATTCTGGGCTGCGTTCGTCTTGCTCCCCGCCTTCTGGCGGTTCTGGATGAGCCAGCGCAGCGGGCCGTTCTGATTCACGCCGGTGACGACGTTGCTCAAGCCGTTGTAGACGCTGGGATCCTCCACCAGCTTGCCCAGGGTGCCCTGGCCGCTGGCGACCTTGCCCGTGATCTTCGAGAGGTTGTCGATGGTGCTGCGCAGCGTGGCGGAGACCTCGCGCCCGGTCGGGGTCGGACCTGGCCGATGGGCAACTACTAGAACGAAACTCCCGACCTTCTCTTGGGAGGGTGGGGGTCAGGCGGCACGGCGAAGCTCCACGTCGAAGCCGAGGTCGTTGAGGCGGCGGACCAATCGCTTGGCCGTTTTCTCCGGGTGGCGGGCTTCGAGGTAGGAGGGTCCCAGATCTTGGTAGGGGACATCGCGCAGGAGCATGAAGTATGCCGAGGTGAGCATGGAGGCGGCCACGGCGACGACCGCTTTCTTCGGACCGCGGCGACTCTTGAGTCGAAGGTACTGCGCGCGGAGGCCCGAGTCTTTGGCCCGGGTCGCCGCCCAAGCCGCCTGTACGAGGGTGGATTTGAGCCAGACGTTGCCAGGTCGCAGGCGCGTCGAGCGCCGCTTGCCCGCGCTCTCATCACTGCGCGGGCACAATCCGGCCCACGAGACCAGATGGCCCGCACTCGGGAAGCGGTACATGTCGAAGCCGATCTCGGCCAGCAGGACCCGTGCCGTAGTCTCGCTCACCCCGGGGATGGTGGTCAGGAGCTCGGCGGAGCGACGAAAGGGGCGCAGGAGGTCCTCCATGCGGCCCTCCAGGTCGCGCACCGCCTGTTGGAGCGCCTCGATCTGGCGCAGGTGCAGCCGCAAGAGAAACCGGTGGTGATCGCGGATCGACCCGCGCAGTGCTTCCACCAGTTCGTCGTGGCTGGCCTTGATGCCGCGCCGGCGCAGGTTGGCGAGGGCATCGAGGTCGGTCTCGCCCGCAATCAGGGCTTCGAGAATCGCACGCCCCGTCACCCCCAGGATGTCGGTGATCAGCCCGGCCAGCTTGAGGTTGGCGTCCTCGAGGGTCTTCTGAATGCGCTGGGTGTGGCGGGCGATCTCCCGGACGAGCTGGGTCCGGGTGCGGGTCAAGTCGCGCAGCTCCTGCACGGGCGTCGGCGGCACGAAACTGCCGCGGATCAGACCATGGGCCAGCAGGTCGGCGATCCACATGGCGTCGTTGACATCGGTCTTGCGACCCGGCACGTTGCGAATGGCTCCCGCGTTGGCCAAGACCAGCTCGAAGGAACCTCCCAGCACATGCCAGACCGGCTTCCAGTAGACCCCTGTCGATTCCATCGCGACATGGGTACACCCCGACTCCGTCAACCAGTCGCTGAGCCGCAGCAACTCTTGGGTGGTGGTCGGGAACGTCCGCACTTGCTGCTGCACGCGCCGATCCTCGATGACCCGCACGCAGGCCACCACCGTCTCCTTGTGCACATCCAGCCCCGCACAACGAGGATGAACGACTTCCATCACTCCTCCTTTCCAGAGGAGGCTGGCATGGGATCCCCGCTGACTCGAAGTCTAGAACGCGTGCTCCTGGACCAACGGCCCATCGCAACAATTCGGGATGCTCGGGGAATCCCGGGACAGGCTAAGAAACGGGCTTCTCGCACCAATGTAATCCCGACCTCGGCGCCAACCTCTTCCGCTACTCTATCCGAGGGCCGCCGCGTGCCTGTTTCATCCCTTGGGGTCGCCGTAGGCGGTGAGGGCTAAGCGGTGAGGGCTAAGAAGAGGACCCGCCTGCCCCGCTGGACGCTTGCCGCCTCGCGGCGAGTGGTCATATCGATCTGTTCGGAACTGGATCTCCACAGCGCCCAGCGGAGGGGAGACAATCACCCCAGGAGCCGAGCCCCCGCGCCGTCAGCCGGCGCGGTGGCGCACGGCTGCATCGTCATGGAGGTGCTGGAAGTGTCGAAGCTGCCAATCTCCCGCCTGTCAATCCTGGCAATCGTCCTCAGTGCTGCCGGCGCCCGTGGGCAGGGTGTCCCGCCCGCTGCCGGCGCGGAGGCCGGCGCCCCGGTGGTGCTCGAGCTGTTCACCTCCCAGGGATGCTCGACCTGCCCGCCGGCGGACCGCCTGCTCTCCGAGCTGGGCCGTGGCGTCGCGGCGGGCCAGGTGATCCCGCTCGCCTTCCACGTCGACTACTGGGACCGTCTCGGCTGGACCGATCCGTTCGACTCGCCGCGATGGTCGCAGCGCCAGCAGGGCTACGCGCACGCCCTGAGCGACGACCGGCTCGCCACGCCGCAGCTGGTGATCGACGGCCGCGCCGCATGCGTGGGGTCCAAGCGGGACGAGGTGCTGAGCAAGATCGCCGAGGCCCGCACCCAGCCGCCCGCCGCCGCGGTGGACCTGACGATCGGCGACCCGGGCCGGGGCGGCGCCCATCCCCGGCTGCGGGTCAAGGTCGCGGTGCGGGTCCTGCAGCAGACCTCGAGCCGCGATCTCGACCTCTGGGTGGCCCTCACCCAGAGCGGCCTGGTCACCGAGGTCAAGGGCGGCGAGAACGCCACCGCCACCCTGCGCGACGACTTCGTCGTGCGGCGGCTCGACAAGGCGTTCACGGTTCGCGGACGCGCCGGCGAGCAGCGCACCAAGGAGCTGGACCTCACGCTCGATCCCTCCTGGCCGCTCGCCGACCTGGCGGTGGCCGCCTTCGTACAGGATCCATCTTCGCTGGTCATCGTCGGCGCCGCCCGCTCGCCGGTCGCCGCCCAGCCCAGGACCGGGCCATGAGCCGGCCGTCGAAGCCCACCGCGCGGCTGCGCTTCACTCGCGTCGAGGACGAGCGCTTCGCGGCGTCGAGCTCGGCGGGGGGAGCCGTCCAGAGCCGGAGCGGGCCGGGAGCGATCCTCGTCCTCCGCCTTCGTGGCCGGGTCATCGTCGTCGACGAGCTCAGCATCGACTGGATCGACGGCGCCGGCAACTACGTCAGGCTTCACGCCGGCCAGGAGAGGCACCGGGTGCGTGGAACGCTGAAAGACCTCGAGGGCGTCCTGCCCCGGCGGTTCGTGCGTTCGCACCGCTCCACGATCGTCAACCTCGCCGCCGTCCGCGAGTTCGTTCGCACTCCCTTCGGGGACCTCGTCGCAGTGCTCCGTACCGGCGATCGCCTGACGGTCGGGCGGACCTATCGCCGCGACGTCGAGGCGGCGTTCGCCGTCAGGCTGTAGAAAAGAAAAAAAGAAACCGCCGGGTTGCCCCGGCGGTTGGGAGGAAGCGAAGCGCTGCGAAGCGCCGCGCGATGCCTACTTGAAGCTGAGGCGAGCGCCGAAGCGGAAGATCCGCGGGCTCAGGGTCTCGTTGATGAAGCCGGCGTTGACGAAGCCGTGCTCGGGCGCGGTGGTCGAGAAGCCGCGGACCCGGGCGACACGCTGCAGGATGAAGGCCTCGTTGAACAGGTTGAAGCAGTCCACGCCCAGGGTCAGACCGAAGTCCTGGAAGGTGAACTCCTTCTCGAGGCGCCCGTCGACGTCGACGATGTTGTCGAGCCGGTTGGCGTCCGAGGCGGTGAGCTGGATCTGGCTGCTCGAGGTGGTGGTGGTGTTGATGGTGACCTGGTCGTAGAGCGGAACCGGGTAGCCCTGGCGTCCGGTCACGTTGGCCGCGACGTTGAAGCCCCACGGCCGGTCGGGAGAGATCTGGTAGAGACCGTTGACCGCGAAGGACCACTTGCTGTTGATGTAGACCCACGCCTTCGAGCCCGAGCCGTTGCCCGAGCCCTGCAGCACCAGGTCGCCCTGGCGCACGTAGTTGCCGTCGGTGGTGCCGCCGGCTTCCAGGATGGTGGGATCGGGGCGGTCACCCGCCTTGCTGTAGTACCAGTCGTTGTAGCTGAAGTTGCCGCGCATCATCCAGCGGTTCGAGAGCCGCTTGTTGAAGGTCAGCGAGGCGCCCTTGAAGGTGGTCTCGTAGTTGCCGTTGTGCAGGAAGAGGCCCTTGCCGGTCGAGACGCCGGGACGGAGCTCGTAGTAGACCACCGGGACCCGCTGGCCGTTCGGCAGGATGACGCTCGGACAGAGGCCGGAACCATCGGGGCAGGGAAGCCCGGTGGTGGCGTTGGTGGTGTGATGCTCCTGGTAGTCGGACCGCACCGACACGCGCGAGGGCGCGCTGTTGTTGAAGCTGTTGCTGTCCTGGACCAGCAGGTCCTCCTGCTCGAGGCCGGTCTGCGTGCGGTAGGTCAGGTTGAACCCGACCACGAACTCGGGCAGCAGCGCGTGCTCGGCGCTGACCAGGAACTCGTTGGTGATGGGAGCGCTGAAGTTGCTGGA
>DATNKH010000382.1:0-7090 GCA_035603475.1 Thermoanaerobaculia bacterium | reverse complement strand
TCTCGACGGCCAGCGTAGCGCCGTCGATCTCGAGTCCTGCCTGGCCTTCCCCGAGAACCTCGAGCTCGAGTCGGTGCTGACCTACGTCTCGGCCGAGCCCGGCGCCCAGGTCCGCGCCACAGTGCCGGCCGCCGGCGCCGTCCTCGCCCGCCGGCTGGGCGCCGGAAGCCGCCACCAGCCAGAGATCGGCGGTGGCCACGGCGACGAGCCGGGAGACGCCGGCGACCCGCCATGGCCGGCGGCGCAAGGGCTGTCTCAGCATCTCGCGTTGCATGCTAGTCCTCACCACGTACCGGAGACCCCGAGCCAGGCGGTGGGAGCTCATCTCCCGCGGCGGCGCGGCGAGTCTATCAGCGCCTCGAGCGCCGGCCGGGGTGCCCGGGCACCGGCGTGCGCGGCCTGGCCGGGTCTTGCTCTTACTCCCTGCGCGGGCTCGAATGCGCGTCCGCCGCAGGCGAAAGGAGACTCCTCATGAACCACCGACTTGCAGTGCCTGGCTGCCGGACGAGGAGTCGGATGGGGCCTGGGCTAGGGCGAGCGTGTGCCGACGGTCAGGAAGCCGGCCGGGGCCGGGACCTGGGCCTGCGCCCCGTCGAGCGACACGGCGGTGACCAGGCACTCGAGCTCGACCACGACCACCTGGCCGGTGAGCCCGCTCTGGATCGCGATCGGAGTCATCGCCCTCGTGGCGCTGATCGCCGTGATCATCGCCAGCTCGCGCAAGGATCGCCCTCCTCTCCATGATCGTCATCGCCGGCGCCGCCGGCATGAGCGCCAGCGGCACCAGCACCACGATCGTGAAGTAGCGCGCAGGCCACGCTCTCGGCGCCCTGGCTCCGTCAGGCCGGGCGCCCCGGCGCCCCGTCCCCGCGGCGCCGCCCGCCACCGCCGCTCCACCGCTCCCCGCCACCGCCAGGCCCCAGCCTCCCGGAAGGGATGCGAAGCAGATATGAAACTTCTGCGGCCGCATCCCGTATTGCACCCGGCTCGGTCGTCTGGCCGGGCCGCTTTCGTCGACTCCGGCAGCGCCCGCTCGGGTCCTGCCTCCACCCCAACGACCGCCGTTCAGCCTCCGTTCCGCGAGGGCCGGAAGCTGGTACACTGACCGCCAAAATCGACCATGACCTCGAACCTACCTCTCGTGGCAGTCACGGGGTACCTGGCCCAGGCCGCGTGCGCGATCGTCGTCGCCATCGTCCTGGTCAGCTTTCACCGTCACTACCATCGCGAATACCTCCGCTACTGGTCCTGGAGCTGGTGGGCCTTCGCGTGCTTCCTCGTGGGGGCCGCCGCCGCCCACCTGTCCTTCGTGGGCAGCCGCCCGGTCGCCTCGTGGCTGCCGGCCGCCGTCTCCCTGGGCACCCTGGCTGCCGGCTACTGCCAGGTCGGCTGGCTGCTGCTCGGCACCTACGAGGTGGCGACCGGGCGGCCGGTGCCCCGCAGGCAAGGCCGCCTCCTGTTCGCCGGGCTCGCCCTCGCCGCCGCCCTCACCGTGATCGGCACGGTCCTCGCCACGGAGGAGAACCGGTTGCCGATTCGCGTCGGCATCCGGATGCTGATCGCCGGAGCCGCCTTCGCCGTCGCCGGCGTCGCCGTGCTGCGCACCGCCCTGCATCCCCAGGGCCTGGGCAGGCGGCTGGTGGGCGGCGCCTTCTTGCTCTACGGGCTCTGGCAGCTGCAATATGCCGCGCGGTTCTCGGTCCTCCTGCTGCGGCCGCTGCTCCCTCCCGGCTGGCCCGCCGCCGTACAGCGCCTCGCACCGGCGTTCGACCTCCTGACCCCCCTCGAGTTCCTGGTGCAGGCGATGATGGGGATCGGCATGGTGATCTGGCTGCTCGAGGAGGAGCGCTCGCACGCCTTCCAGGCTTCCGAGCAGATCGCCCACCTCGCCTATTACGACACCTTGACCGAGCTGGCCAACCGCAACCTCTTCCACGAGCACCTGCGGCTGGCGATGGCGCGCACCGGCGGCACCGGCCTCGGCGTGGCGGTGTTCGTGCTCGACCTGGACCGCTTCAAGGGCATCAACGACTCGCTCGGTCACCGCCGCGGCGACGAGATGCTGCGCCTCGTCGGCGACCGCCTGCGCGGCAGCCTCCGCCCGGGCGACACGATCGCGCGCCTCGGCGGCGACGAGTTCGCGGTGTTGCTGCCCGCCGTGGCCGGCGAGCGCGACATGGTGCGGCTGGGCGAGAAGGTGCTCGATTCGCTGCGCCGGCCGTTCAATCTTGACGGTCATGAAATCGTTTCCACCGCGAGCCTCGGCGTCAGCCGCTACCCCGAAGACGGCGCCGACCCCGAGGAGCTGCTGAAGAAGGCCGACGTCGCCATGTACCAGGCGAAATCGCTCGGCCGCGACGGCCTGCAGCTCTATGCCGCCGCCATGGACGCCCATGCCCTCGAGCGGCTGTCGCTCGAGAACGACCTGCGCCGGGCGCTGGCCGGCGACGAGCTGCTGCTGTTCTACCAGCCGGTGCTCGACGCGGAGACCGGCCGCATCGAGGGCGTCGAGGCGCTGCTGCGCTGGCAGCACCCCGTGCACGGGCTGCTGGTGCCGGCCGATTTCCTGTGGATCGCCGAGATGAGCGGCCTGTCGAACCCGCTCGATCTCTGGGTGCTGAGCACCGCCTGCCGCCAGGTGCAGGGCTGGCACCAGGCGGGGTTGCCGCACCTGCGGCTGGCGGTGAACCTCTCGGCGCGCCCCTTCCAGCGCCCCGATCTCATCGAGCGCGTCAAGGACGTGCTGTGGGAGACCGGCCTCTCGTCCTCCTGCCTCGAGCTCGAGATCACCGAGACGCTGGCCATGCAGAATGCCGAGGAGAGCCTGGGGGTGCTGAACGGCTTGAAGGAGCTCGGGGTGCGCATCGCCATCGACGACTTCGGCACCGGTTACTCGTCGCTCTCCTACCTGCGCAACTTCCCCATCGACACCTTGAAGATCGACGCCTCGTTCATTCGTTCGCTGACCGACGACAGCGGCAGCCTCGAGATCGCGTCGGCGGTGATCGCCCTGGCGCACAGCCTCGACATCCGGGTGGTGGCGGAGGGCGTCGAGACGGAGGCGCAGTGGCGCCTGCTGCGCGACCAGGGCTGCGACGAGGTCCAGGGATTCTTCTTCAGCTTGCCGCTGCCCCCCGAGAGCTGCGGGCGCCTCGTCCTCGAGCGCCACGAGTCGCTGTTGCCTCCAGGGGTAAGCGGCCGCGCGGCGCTCGGATAGAATCAGGCATCCGAGCCGCCGCCGCACCGAGCCCCGCGCGCCACTGGGGGAAGGAGCCCGATTCCATGCCCGAAGGTCCCGAGATCGAAACCGACAACCTGCGCGAGAAGGTCATCGAGGAGCTGGAGCGGGAAGGCAGCGGCTTCCTCAAGCGGATCGCCCTCACCACCGCCATCCTCGCGGCTTTCGCCGCCGTCGCCGCGCTGCTGGCCGGCTCCACCGTCAACGAGGCGCTGGTGAAGAAGACGGAGGCCACGACCGAGCAGGCCCTGGCTTCGGACCAGTGGGCCTACTACCAGGCCAAGGGCGTCAAGCGCGAGATCCAGGAGACGGCCGCCAACGCCTGGCTCGCCCTCGGCAAGGTCCCGCCGCCGCAGTACGCCCAGGAAGCCAGCCGTTATCGCAAGGAGCAGAAGGAGATCGACCAGAAGGCCCGCGAGCTCGAGCACCGCCGCGACGAGCGCTCGCACGAGGCTGACCACCTCCTCCATGCCCACCACGGCTACGCCAATGCCGTGGCGCTCTTCCAGGTCTCGATCGCCCTGGGCGCGGTCGCCGCCCTCAGCCGCAACCGCTGGGTGTGGTACGGCTCGATGGCGACAGGGGCGGCCGGCATCGCGCTGTTCGCGGTGACGTTCTTCCATTGACTAGACTTGCCCATCGGTCTGGACCAACCCCGCGCGATGAAGGTAGGCGCGGCGCCCCCTTCCCCCCCGGAGGGGTGGGAAGGGGGTTGGGGGGATGCGGGGGGCGATCCGATAGACGCTGGTAAGTTGCGCGACAGTCTGAGCCCCGAAGGCGATACCGGGCGAACCGGGCAGGTGGGTCCTCTTCAGTGCAAGTTCAGTCCTCCCGAGTCGCCACCGCCAGGATGCCCAGGCCCGGGACGGGGATCAGGGGATCGAGGTCGCGCAGCAGCGGCACCAGCATGTTGAACAGCTTCAGCTGCAGGCGGCCGAACCGGCGCCGGCGCAGGAGCTTGCCGTTCAGCCACCAGCCCGGCACCCCGACACGGTTGAAGTCGCGCATGCTCTCGAGCTTGAAGCCGGCCTGGCGCAGCTCCTCGGCCAGCCCGGCCTTGCGGTAGCGGCAGCGGTGGCCGAGCACCTCGTCGAGGCTCGAGTACAGCCAGGGGCCTTGCGGGACGTAGAGCACCAGCCGCCCTCCCGGCCGCAGCGCCGAGCGCATGTGGCGCAGCGCCGGCAGCGGGTCGCTCACGTGCTCCAGCACGTTCAAGCAGACCACGGTGTCGAAGCAGCCGCTCCAGCGCGCGAACGCGGCGCCGTCCTCGAGGTCGATGCGGTCGATCTCGAGGTAGGGCTTGCCCAGCGCCAGGTTCCGCAGGTAGGACAGGTACTGCGGATTGATGTCGCTCGCCACGTAGAGGTCCCGCGGCAGCAGCTCGGTGGTGATGTTGCCGATGCCGGCGCCGATCTCGAGCACCCGCGCGCCGACATGCGGCGCGATGGCGTCCGCCATCCAGCGGTTGAAGCGCTGCGCGCGCTCCAGGCTGTGGAGGATGTGCGAGCCATACTCGTC
Organism: Thermoanaerobaculia bacterium; assembly: GCA_035603475.1. Lineage (GTDB taxonomy): Bacteria > Acidobacteriota > Thermoanaerobaculia > Multivoradales > UBA5704 > JASLEW01. The sequence continues at coordinate 2,334 of DATNKH010000382.1, read as the reverse complement.
CTCGGCATAGAGGTCGTCGATCAGCCAGAAGCGGAGGATGGCGCGCAGCGCCTTCCAGGCGTCCCTCATGCCGATCTTCTTGCCTTCGCGATAGGTGCGGCCGAGATAGCTGATCGGCACCTCGAACAGCCGGCACTCGCGCTTGGCCACCTTGGCGGTGATCTCCGGCTCCATGGCGAAGTCGTTCGAGCGGATCGGCAGCGACTTGATCAACGGCGCGCGGAAGACCTTGTAGCAGGTCTCCATGTCGGTCAGGTTGAGATCGGTGAAGCAGTTGCTGAGCAGGGTCAGGAAGCGGTTGCCCAGCGTGTGGCGGAAGTAGAGCACCCGCCGGCGGTCGCTGGGCAGGAAGCGGGAGCCGTAGACGACGTCGGCGCCGTCCTCCAGGAAGGGCCGCACCAGGCGGCCGTAGTCGCGCGGGTCGTACTCGAGGTCGGCGTCCTGGAAGATCACCAGGTCGCCGGTCGCCGCGGCGATGCCGCGGCGGATGGCGGCGCCCTTGCCCTGGTTCTTGCCCTGCTCAAACAGGCGGATGCGGTCGGGGTGCTCGCGCGCCAGCTCGCGCAGGATCTCCAGGCTGCCGTCCCGCGAGCCGTCGTCGACGAGGATCAACTCGAGCTCGCGGATCTCGGGCGCCGACACCGCCAGCACCCGGTGCACCAGCTCGCGCACCAGGTAGCGCTCGTTGTAGACCGGGATGATGGCCGACAGCTTGAGCGCGACCGCCGCGCCCCCCGCGCCCCCTGCGACCCCTGCGACCGCCGCGGCCGGTCCGCCGGCAGCCGTCGAAGGCCGCGCCGCCACTTCGATGTCCGAGCTCACGATGGGGATCGTCTCACGGCGCTGGTGTCCCACTAGCGGAAGAGGGGGGAACGGCGGAGCCCCTTGACGTGCAGCTTGTACGCGACCAGGACGCCAAGCACGGCGAAGCCGTAGCGCACGCTGCGCCAGAAGCCGATCTGCGACGCTTCGTCGAAGTAACGCGTCGCGATCGGGATCTCGCGGATGCGCATTCCCTTGTAGACCCCCTGGGCGATGATCTCGGTGTCGAACACGAAGTCGTCCGAGTTGGCCTCGAGGTCGACCGCCTCGAGATAGCGCCGGCTGTAGGCGCGCAGCCCCGAGTGGTACTCGGAGAGGAACACGTAGAAGGTGGCATTGGCGGCCGCGGTCAGGAACAGGTTGGCGAAGTACTTCCACTTCGGCATGCCGCCCTCGATCGGACGGCCGCCCAGCATACGGCTGCCGAACACCGCCTCGCACTCGCCGGCAAGCAGCGGCCGCACCAGCTCGGGGATGTAGCCGGGATCGTACTGGTGGTCCGGGTGCACCATCACCACGATCTCGGCGCCCCGCGCGAGCGCCTCGCGATAGCAGGTCTTCTGATTGCCGCCGTAGCCGCGGTTGCGCGGGTGGCCGAGAGCATGCAGGCCCAGCTCGCGCGCCAGCTCGAGGGTGTGGTCGTGGCTGGCATCGTCCACCAGCACTACGTCGTCGACCCAGTCGAGGGGCAGATCGCGGTAGGTCCGCTCGAGCGTCTTCTCGGCGTTGTAGGCAGGCATCACCACGCAGATCTTCTGCGACCGGACCGGCGTGGGATCGAGACGGGGCTCAGCGGTCAAAGGAATCCTCGGTAAGGTTGCGGGCCGGTTGCATGCTGCTTGAGGCGTCAGTATAGTAAGCGAACGAGTCGCCTCACGTCAGCGCCCGCTGGCGATTTGCCTCGATTTGTGTCCATGGCTTCCATGACCGACCGGAACCGATTGGCCAGCGAGCGGCACCTGGGGTACGAGCAGGGCGAGGCCTTCGATCGCCGGCTGCGCGAGCGCGAGGCAGCCGACCGCGCCGAGCGCCTGAGCCGCTTCGTGTCCGGTGCGGACGAGCCGGGCCTCGACATCGGCGATGGACCCGGCGGCACCGCCGGATATCTCCGCCGCCCGGAGCTCGGTGTCCACGACCTCGAGGGCGAGGTCGAGCGTCTCCGCGCTTTCTATCATGCCGTGCAGAATTCCCGCGCCTGGCGCCTGACGCAGCGCCTGAGGGGGGTGGTGGGGCGCGCCTGGTGAGCCGGCCGGACCTGCAGGCCCCACCGCAGTCATCGGCGTTCCCGGAGCCGCCGGCGTTCCCGGAGCCGCCGGCCGCGCCGGCCCTCGCCACGCCGCCGACCCCTGGCACAGCCGCCGGAGCGGACGCAGCCGACGCGGGTAGACAGAGGGAGCTGCGGATTGCCCGGCTCGAAGGGCGGGTGGCGGCCCTCGAGGCCGCGCTCGAGCGTCGTTCACAGGAGCTGCGGCTGCTGCAGCGGCATCTCTGCCCGATCGATCTCGCGCAGCT
>DATNKH010000381.1:0-5381 GCA_035603475.1 Thermoanaerobaculia bacterium | reverse complement strand
AGTAGACACCTCGCATGATCAACCCCTGCAGACCGGGGGGTGGCTGCTTGTGTAGACACCTGGCATCAGCAACCCAGGCAGACCGGGGGGTGGGTAGCGGCCCCGGGGGGCGACGCTCCCCCTGCCGCCCTTTGGGCGAGGGCCTAGAGCAAGGCGGCGGTTGACTTCAGGCCCTCGCCCAAAGTGCGGCAGGGGGAGCTTCGCCACCCGGGGCCGCTACCCACCCCCCGGTCTGCCTGGGTTGCTGATGCCAGGTGTCTACACAAGCAGCCACCCCCCGGTCTGCAGGGGTTGATCATGCGAGGTGTCTACTGGAGCCCGGGTCTGCCTGGGTTGGGGAACTTTTCCTGGGGTCGCGGGTCTAAGATGTTGGAGGGTCGCAGAATTGGGAGGAACCTTGAAGGCAGCCTGGATTGCCGCCGGCGTCGGACTGCACGACCTGGACCTGGAGCTGGCCCAGCGGCACTCCCGTGGCGATGTGCGGGCGTTCGACGAGGTTTACTCACGATATGCGGTGATGGTGTTCAACCTGGCGCTGCGGTTGTCCGGGGACCCCGACGAGGCGGCGGACCTCACGCAGGAGATCTTCCTGCGGGTCTACCGTCACCTCGATAGCTTCAGCGGCCGCTCGGCGCTCAAGACTTGGATCTTCCGTGTCGCCCTGAACCATTGCCGCGAGCGGTTGTCGCGCTTCCGTCCGCTCACCCAGCCGATCGGCGAGGCGACGGACGGCGGCGGCACCGGCGGGGAGGCGAGCATCGCCGATCCGCGCCGTGGCCCCGAGGAGCTGGCGGTCGCGGCGGATCTCGGCCGGCAGGTGGCGGGTGCCCTGGCGCAGCTGCCGCCGCCATTCCGCGAGGCGGTGGTGCTGCGCGATCTCCAGGGTCTTCCCTACGAGGAGATCGCGGCAGTCCTGGGGGTGCGGGTGGGTACGGTGCGTTCACGGATCGCGCGCGGCAGGGAGCAGCTGCGAGGCCTGCTCGAGACGATGGCGCCGGCAGGGTTGCGCCATCGGCCGGCGGCGGCCATCGCGGACGCGGACCCGGCGGCCAGCCGTGGAGACAAGGGAGAGCTGAGCGCATGAGTGGCCATATCTCGCTCGAATCGCTGTCGGCCTACCTGGATGGCGAGACCGCACCATCCGAGACGCGGCGGCTGGAGGCCCATCTCGCCGCCTGCGCGCCCTGCAGCTCCCGCCTCGAGGCGACGCGCCGCGTGGTCGGCGAGTTGCGGTTCCTGAGGCCCGCGCCGCCGCCGCCGGATCTCCCTGCACGCCTCGAAGGCCGCATCGCCGCCGAGAGGGCCGATGCGGGCGACCAGCGCGGCGGGCTGGACCGGTTGAGACCGCTACGCTTCGTGCGGTCGTGGCTCTGGTGGCAGGGCCTGCCGCCGCTGCACGGTTCCTGGAGCACCGCGCGGCCGCTGGTCACCGCGGGGCTGGCCCTGCTGGTCGCGATGCTGCTGCTCCAGAACGGCGAGAGCGGGGTGGGGCTGGGCTCGCCGGCCCCGAAGCTGCCGCACGCGGGACCGGAGTTCCTGGTCAGCGAGGCGTTCGGCGATGCGCCGTCAGTGCTGCCGCAGACCACCAGCGAGGTGGCGGGGCGGGTCTTCGTGTGGAGCGACGACGTCTGGGTGCAGCGCGGAGTCGACGCCGGCCCGGCCGGCCAGCCGCGAGCGGTGGCGGCGCGCAGTCCCGCCGGCCGCGCCATGCTGGCGAAGCTCTCCGATCTCGGCGTCCTGCTCGCCGACGGCTCCCGCGTCGTGCTGCGCTACAACACCGAGACCGTGGAGCTCTGGAACGGCTCCTGATCGAGGATCACGGGGTCACCGGATCCTTCCCGGTCCTAGGCGTCACCCGAGAGGTCCGGCGGAGTAAGGTTTCGGCCGGCCTCAGTGTCTCTTGGTCCAGTAGCGTGGTCGGCGCTTCTGATGGGCAACAGCCAAGACTCGGATTTGGCCGGCACCCAGGTGGCGATAGATCACCGAGTAAGGAAATCGAGCAAGGACGAGCCGCCGGACCTCTCGCCCCACCTTGGGCGCAGCCTCGGGATATTGATAAAGGAAGACAATGGCCCGCTCGACCTCGTGGAGAAACTCGTCGCCGAGGCCGCGTCGCGCCTCGTCGTAGTACTCGACCGCCTCCCCGAGCTCGCGAGCGGCGAGGTGATTGAAAATGGCGCCCTTCATCGACGAGAGGAGCGGAGCTTGGAGATGACCTCCTGGGCAGGAAGCCCCTCCTCTTTGCCGCTGCTCATCTCGTCATCCCGTCGTTCGGCCTCTTCCACCCAAGCTCTGGCGATCCCCTCTTCCTCGCTTCCTGCTTGCTCCTGGAAGCTCGACAGCAGGCGCTCCATGATTCTCACGCGGGATTCCTCGGGGAGACGCAGCACCTCGTCTTCGATCTGCTCCAGCGTCCGGGACATGTCGATGAGCATACTCCTTACCAGAGCCTCAGTACCACTTCCCACGTGGAGTCTCCGAGCGCGCCGCAAGGGTCTGGCACCAGGAGCCCGGCAGTGTGGGCGACTCCTGGTACTGCCATTCGATACCAGCCCCGGCCAACCCGGTTCCCGGGGCATGAACATGCTCTAGGAACCAGTCGGCCCATGCCCGAAACTGAGCGCATGAACGCGAAAGCCCGCAACCTCTGCTTGCTCCTCGCCGTGACCTGCGTTGTTCTTCTGGCCTGCGCCTGCAATGGTGGCTCGCCGACCGCCCCTGAGTCCTCGGGCTCCAACCTGCCCGCGGGTGAGGGCGCTCTCGCGTTCACCGACAGCGGCTGCGCCTGCGTCAATCCGCCGTGGCAAGCGATCACCATTTTCATCGACGGCAAGAAAGCCGGCACCCTCCCGGTCTTCGGGAAGTTCTCGATCGACCTGCCCGCGGGTCAACACACGTGGTCGGATGACGATGGGGATGGCCCCACGACCGTGACGGTGCAGGATCGTGCCACCATCGCGATCAACGTCTTCATCAATCTCGGCTGCAATGACGGTTGCACCTGCACCGACCCAACGCAGCCCGGCTGCGGCGTGGAGAAGTTGGGGACCGCTCCCCAGTCGCGGTTGCACCCGTGGGGCTCGGGTCCGCTCCGCCACCAGTAGGGCTGGGGAGAAGGCTGGCTCGGTGAGGTCTGTGGCCCAGCCGACCTGCTCAGGAAGGTGGCGGCGGAATGACCAGCTCGTACACTCCGAAGACGGTCGCCGCATAGAGGGTCGCGGGCGACGCCGCATCGAAGGCCACGCCCAGCACACCGATCTGGGACGGAAGCCCCGATCCGAGCGGAGCCCATGTCGCGGCGCCGTCGCGACTGATCCAGACGCCGGTGGCGGCGGGCCAGCCGGTGGTCGCGATCACCGTGCCGGGGAGTCTTGGATCCAGCGCCAGCGCGTTGACTCCGACAGGGATGGAGCTGGCGAGCGTCCACGTGGCGCCGCCGTCCACGGTCTTGTGCACACCTTGGTAGTAGCTCGCATAGACCGTGGCAGGATCGGAGGGATCGACAGCCATCACGGTGTTGCCGAAGCCCGGCGGGCCGGCCGGAGCCCAGGTCGCGCCACCGTCGGTGCTCTTGAACATTCCTTGCCCCTGCGCATTGCCCCGCAAGCCCGATGCGTAGACGATCGCTGGCTCCGAGGGTGCGAAGGCGATCGCCACGATCCGGGTGCCTGCCATGACCTGGTGGGCCTGCCAGGTCAAACCGCCGTCGTTGCTGGCGCCGATCGCGCCGTCGCGTCCGCCCACCAGGACGTGGAGCGGGTCCCGTGGGTCGACGACCGGGCCGCAGAGCATGAAGGGGAGTCCCAGGCTGTCGGGCGGACTGCGCCTCGACCATGTCTGCCCCGCGTCAGTGGAGGCGAAGATGTCGGTAAGGCCGACCATGGCGTAAAGCGTGGAGGGCGCGAGCGGAGCCACGGCGAGGCCATAGATCCAGGTGAGCGGATTGGTGATGCCGCGGTCGAGAGCGTTCCAGCTCGCGCCGCCATCGCGGGTCGAGAACACTCCCGCCCTGTCCGTGCCGATGTACAGCCGGCCGCCGCCCGCGGGATCGGCGGCAAGTGCGGTGGCCAGGGTCGCGGTCAAGCCGCGGTTCGCGGCCGTCCAGCTGGCGCCGCCATCGGCGCTACGGAACACTCCCGGCCCTGGCAGCCCCGCAAACAGGACTGGATGCCGGAGCGGACTCACCGCCAACGCGTTGACGGTGGCCAGGCCGCGGAGCCGGGTCCAATGGGCACCGCCGTCAGCGGTGCGGAAGACGCCCGAGCCCGTGGCGGCGAAGACGGAACCGGCCGCGCCGGGCAAGGCGGCAAGGCTGGTCACCGGTAGCGCCGTCAAGGCGGTCGGCTTCCAGTTGACGCCGCCGTTGGCGCTCGTAATCACGCCGGCGCGGCTCGGAAACGGCCCCGCGCCGCCGCACCCAGCGTAGATCCTCGACGGCTCGGCGGGATCGAAGACCACTGCCTGGACGTTGCACGCAGCCGCCACGCGTTTCCAGTTGACGCCGCCGTCGCCGCTGCGATAGAGGGCCTCGTCGCTGCCGGCGAGCAGGACTTCCGGACGCCCGGGCACGACCGCGATCGTTTGGAAGGATGTGTACGGCGTGTCGGGCGTGGGTCCCGTCGACGCGAGCTCAACTCTCCAGCTGACGCCGCCGTCGGTGCTCCGGTAAATGCCGCCCTCAGCCGCGGCGACGTGGACCGTGCGTGGGTCACGCGGATCGAACGCAAACTGCAGGCCAGGGAGGAAGAGAGGGACCGGTGGATCCTGCCGCCAGCTGGCGCCGCCGTCGACGCTGCGCCAGATGCCGTTGCCTCCCGCCAGCAAGGTACCGTCCGGGCCTGCCGCCACCGTCACCAGGTACGCAGACTCCAAATCGATGCCCTGGTTCGCTGGCGCCCAGCTGTCGCCGCCGTCGGTGGTCTTGAAAACGCCGCTGAGAGAGCTCACCGCATAGAGAGTCCGCGGCGCGCCAGGCGCGACGGCCAGCGCGCTGATGGCACCAGCCTCCGGGCCGATTGGCATCCATGCGCTGGCGGCAGCCGGCGGCGTGGCAAGGAGCAACGCCGCGGCGCCGGCCGCGCCCGAGGTCCAGCTCCTGAGCCGCGCCGCACGGCGGCATCGCCCATCCCCGCATCCTGGCATGTGTTCCCTCCTGGACTTGCGCCTCATTCCTATCAGACTCTTACGCAAGGCTCGCACCGGGTGTCCTTCTGGTGCGAGCGGCCTCGCAGGCGAACCGGGGCAAGCTTAGCGGTACGGCGTGATCGCCCGCAGGGTCCAGACCTCGCCGCCGAGGTCGAGGGCGGCGCCGACCGGCTTGTCGAGGAGGAGCTTGCCGAGGTCGGATTCGTAGGAGAGGACGTCGTCCTCGGGGCGGCTCT
>DATNKH010000380.1:0-5288 GCA_035603475.1 Thermoanaerobaculia bacterium | reverse complement strand
CGGCCGAGGTCTCCTTCGCGGTGGAGCGCGCGCGCTTCCCGCCCGCGGCCCCCGTCTTCGCGGCGGCGGCGGCCTTCCTGGCGATCTCCTGCAGGCGGGCCTTGAACCCTCCGGCTGCCTTGCCGCCTCGACCGCTCTCCTCGCCGGCCTCCGCCGCGCGGTTCGATCGCCACACGCGCGGCGGATCGGCGGCGATCTCCTCGATGGTCTGGCCGCTCTCCACGCTGGCCGCCTGCTCGCGCACCACCGCGTCGCCGCTGCCCGGGCGAGCCGTCTCGTCGTTCTCCTTGATCAGCAGCCAGTTCTCGTGGTTGTCGCCGGCGCGCGGGCCGGTCATGCGCACCAGCGTCCAGCCGCCGCGCAGCTTCTCGCCCTGGAGCTCGAGCTTGAGCTTGCCCTTGCGCCACGCCGCGAGCGGCTCGCCCTCCAGGGAGTGCCAGGTGCCGCGGTCCCAGAGCAGCACGGTGCCGCCGCCGTATTCCCCGGGAGGGATGACGCCCTCGAAATCGCCGTACTCGATGGGGTGGTCCTCGACCTGCACCGCCAGCCGCTTCTCGTGCGGATCCAGGCTCGGGCCTTTCGGCACGGCCCAGCTCTTCAGCACGCCGTCCATCTCCAGGCGGAAGTCATAGTGCAGGCGGCGCGCGGCATGTTTCTGCACCACGAAGGCGGGCCCGGCGGCCGGCGTCGCCGGGCGGCGCCGGGGCCGCTTGCCGCCCGCCGGCTCCGGTGTGCGCGAGAAGTCCCGCTTCCGCCGATATTGCTCGAGAGGCACGGGCTCAGGCGCTCCGCCTGGCGGTGCGGTGGTGCCGCGGCGTGTTGGCAGTGCGGTGGTGCCGCGGCGTGGCCGGGCGGCGGGCCGGCGGCCGGCGCCGCCCGCCCTCGTCGACGCTGCGCTTCAGCAGCTCCATGAGGTCGACCACCTTGCCGCGCGACGGCCGCCGCGGCGGCGCCTTCGCCTTGCCGCCCTCGAGCTCGCCCGCTGCGACACGGGCGTCGATCAGCGCCTTCAGGTCGACGCGATAGTCGTCGCGGTAGTGCTCGGGGTCCCAGGCGTCGATCATGGTCTCGACCAGCCGCTGCGCCATCTTCAGCTCCTTCTCGGTCAGCCCCTGCTTGCCCGCCGGCAGGTCGAGCTCGGCGGCGTCGCGCAGCTCGTCCTGGAAGCGCATCAGGTCGAGCACGATCACATCGTCGAACGGCACCACCGCGGCGAGGTGCTGGCGGGTGCGTATCACCACCTTGGCGATGCCGGCCTTGCCGGTGCGCCGCAGCGTCTCGCGCAGCAAGGCGTAGCTCTTGGCGCCCCGGCGCTCCGGCGCCAGGTAGTAGGGCTTCTCGAAGTAGAGCGGGCCGATCTTGGCGACGTCCACGAAATCGATGATCTCGATCGTCTGGGTGCTCTCGGGGTTGGCGCGCTTCAAGTCGTCGTCGGTGAGCACGACGTAGCGCCGCGGCTCGAACTCGAAGCCCCGCACGGTGTCCTCCCAGGGCACCTCCTTACCGGTCTCGGCATTGACGCGCTGGTAGTGGACGGGCGCGAGGTTGCGGCGGTCGAGCAGGTTGAAGTGCAGCTCCTTGCTCTTCTCCGCGGTGTACAGGCCGACCGGGATATTGACCAGCCCGAAGCTGATGCTGCCCTTCCAGATCGATCGCGCCATGGCGAATTCCTCCCAACAGCTTGCGACTCAATGGGTTAGCAAGATACGTGCCGCTGGTTCCCTCCCCGGGAGCTGACCGCGGCGCGGGTTTGTGAGAAGCTGGACCGCGAGATGCGCCGCGTGGCTCTTCCCGAGCATAGCAACCCCGAGATCGCGACGCCCGCGACGGCGCCGGCGGGTAGTGTCCTGGCTGGGAGGCAAGGGCAATCCGGCAATCCAGGACACCACCCGCCGGCTCACGGGTTCGCCCGGCTCAGGTGGGTGAGCTGCGTGGGCTGGCTGGCCCTCGCCTGCTGCTGCTGCCTGGCGGGCTGTGGCCGCGGGCCGCGGGCCGCGGCCGCGCCGCCGGCAGGCTCCGGCGCGCATGCGGCGCCCGCGGCGCAGGCGGTCGAGATCCAGGAGGACCCGGTCAAGACCGGCATCGAGAGCGCCGACGCCGCCCTGGCGGGTAAGGTGCGGGCGGGGTTCGCGGCCGACCCGCGCCTGCGGCAGCTGCGCATCGAGATGGACGCCGAGGCCGGCCGGGTGACCTTGTGGGGCCGCGTCGACCGCGCCGAGCAGCGTGCCGCCGCCGAGCAGCAGGCGCGCCGAACCCCGGGCGTTACCTCGATCGTCAACCTGATCAAGGTCGGCGACTAGAGCACCGGGTCGTCGGCCCCCCGCCAACCTGCAACGCCCGGAATCTCCGGTTCGATTCTTGCTTGCTGCTTGTCCTCGTGGGGAGGAGGATGGATATGAAGACCAGAGCGCTCCATCTCGCGGCGGCCGCGCTTCTCGGTGCCTCGTTGGCGTCGTGGTTCGGCTGCGGCCGGGACTCCGTCGTCGATGTCAGGAAGGACAACAAGGGCAACGAGCAGGTCCACGTCGACAGCTCGAGGATCGAGAACAGTCTCCACAAGGCCGGCCAGGAGATGAGCAAGGACGCTCACGATCTCGGCCGGGCGGTCGAGCAGGGAGCGCACGACGTCGACCGGCGGGTTGGCCCCGTGGCGCGCGAGACGCTGGCCGACGCGACGCTCACCACCCGGGTGAAGGCCCGGCTGATCGCCGCCCCGGACCTGGGCGGCATCCACATCCATGTCAGCTCGCGCGACGGCCAGGTGACGCTCGAGGGCACCGTGGCCACGCATGACGACGTCCTGGATGCGGTGAAGATCACCCGCCGCACGGAAGGAGTGCGGGAGGTGATCAATCACCTGCAGGTCGGCCCGACCGGCTGACCAGTGTCCCGAGCGGGACACTAAGTGGTCCAGGACAGAAATCCGGTAACGTAGCCGCCGAGCAATCCGCGTTCCCGGCAAGGCGCGCCGACGCAAGCGTATCGGGAATACGCTGAGGAGGTGCAACGCCGCCGGGTGCGCGGAGGGCCGGTGGATACGTTGGCGGATTTCTATCCTGGACCACTAAGACCCCGGCGCGGCGACGCCGGCCCCCCAAAACCCATCTCGCGGCACTAGATCTCTTAGGGATTGGTGTGCCGCTGCTTGCCGAAGCCGCTCGGGGCTCCGGCCGAGGTGCGGCCCGAGGAGGAGGGTCTGTCATGAAGCGAATCACCTGGAAGCACGCCGTCGCCGGGCTGGCCCTGCTGGCGACCCTCTTGCTGGTGGCGCCCGCCCCGGCGCAAGCCGCCGTCTGGGGCGCCGGAGAACGGGGGGGTGCCTGGAGCGACGGTTGGTCCTGGATGTCCTCTCTCTGGGACGGGTTGGTGAGCATGCTCGGCGGCGGCGCCGCTGGTAGGGTGCCGCCGCAGGCGACGAAGGCGCCGCCGGCTACCGCGAGGCCGCAAGGCACCGCCGTCGAGAAGAGCACCACGGACAACAGCGTCACGGGCGACAACGGCTCGATGATCAACCCGGACGGTCAACCGCCCGGATAAGGACGAGCGCCGGCGCGGTGCCTGGCCGGTAACCGAGCGCCGGCGCCATCGCCCGGCGCGAGGCCGGCGTGGGCGCCGGCGGAGCGGGGGGCGCGGCGTGCGCGGTGTCCCGTCGTTTCGGGCTGGCGCGCCGCTGATGTAAGCTCTTCTCATCATCGTCAGGAGGGCGGAGCCATGAGCGAGCATCCGACCGCGACCGAGCTCGAGGGCTTGGTCCGCGGCGATCTGAGCCGGGAGCAGGCGAGATTGGTGGTTCGTCATCTGCTGCGTGGCTGCGAGAGCTGCGTCGTGCAGATCGCCCCCTACGCGTCGATGCTGCTCGCCGGTCCCGCCGCCGCCACCCGGCATGCCGAGCTCGACGCTCGGGCATCTGCCGCCAGTTCGCTCGCCGATGCTCCCGGCGATGCGCCCGGCGCTGCCAAGGTCCGTCGCTCCGCCTCGTCGCCGCGCTCCGGCCGCCGCATCGCCTCGCCGGCCGGCGCGCCGGCGGCGCGCGAAGGCGCGGCGGCGGCACCTGCCCTGACCTCCGCTCCTGTACCGTCCGCAGCCGTCGCCGAGCCGGATCGGACGCTCCTCGAGCATGCCTATGACCGCGCCATCGACCGCGCCTTCGCGGCGGTGATGCGGCATGGCGAGAAGGCCGCCCGGAGCGGCGCCATGGCCGGCAAGGCGCTGGCGCAGCTCACCGCCGCGCAGATCGAGGGCTTGCGGGAGCTGCCCGCCGACCTGCGGGGCTTCGCGGGCTACGAGGCCCTGCTCGATCGCAGCTGGGGGTTGCGCCGCGAGGACCCGAAGCAGATGGTGAAGCTGGCGGAGCTGGCGGTCGAGGCCGCGGCCGGCCTCGGAGCGGAGGGCTTCAGCGCCGGACAGGTGGAGGACTTCCAGGCGCGCGCGGCGATCGAGCTCGCCAACGCCTATCGCGTCATGGACCGCCTCGAGGAGGCGCAGGCAGGCTTCGAGGCGGCGCGCCGGCATTACCGGGAGGGCAGCCAGGACCGCCTGCTCGGGGCCCGGCTGCTCGAGGTGGAAGCCAACATCCACGGCGACCGCGGCGAGCTCGGCGAAGCCCTGGCCTCCCTCGACCGGGCGCTGCGGGTCTATCGCCGCCACGGCGATCCTCACCTGGCGGGCCGCAGCCTGATCAAGAAGGGGCTCTACACCGCCCGCGCCGGGCGCCAGCAGGAGGCGATCGAGCTGCTCACCGAGGGGCTCGCGATGATCGACCCGGCGCAGGACGGCCCGCTGGTGCTGGCGGCGGTCCACAACACCGCCTGCTGTCTCATGGAAGGGGGCCGCTGCCGCGAGGCCCGATCGCTGCTCTGGCGTCATCTCAGTCTCTACGAGCAGCACGCCGGCCGCCAGGACCGCCTCAAGCTGCGCTGGCTGCAGGCGCAGATCTACGCCGGGCTCGGCGATCACGGCCGCGCCGAGCGCGCTTTCGAGGAGGTGCGGCTGGGGCTGCGCGAAGCCGGCAAGTCGCACAGCGAGGCGATGGCCACGGTGGAGCTGGCGGGCCTGCGGTTGCGGCAGGGGCGCGAGGATGCGGCGCGGGGGCTGGCGGTGGAAGCCGCCGAGCTGGTGCTCGGTCTCGACATCAGCCGCGAGGTCTCGGCGGCGCTGGCGGTCCAGAAGGCGCGCCTCGAGAAGACGGCCGTGGTCACTCCCGAGCTGGTCGGCCAGATCCTGCAGCTGCTGCGCGACACGGCGCCCGAAGAGCGGATCAGCCTGCTGGTACGGTCGGCGTAATCCTT
>DATNKH010000379.1:0-23134 GCA_035603475.1 Thermoanaerobaculia bacterium | reverse complement strand
CGGCGAGAAGCCGGTCGACTCGGACGAGGGGGATCATGGCCGGGCGCGAAGCTTTCTGAGGGCCCTCCGCGGGTACCCGCCTCGGGCGCGCCATAAGGTGCACGAACTGGTCGAGCTCGCTGAGGGGGCTCGTGGGCGGATGCAGATGCTCCTGAGAGCTTTCCGCGCGCATCCTGCTCTCGTGCGCCAAAAGGTGCACGAGTACGAACAGCTCGGCTACTTCCTACCGTTCAGCCTGCGTGAGTTCGGTTCTATGCCGACCGGGATCGACGGACTGGCAAAGATCCTCGCTCCCAGCAGGATGACGGACGAGGCAGCCAGCGGCTTCAAGCGCGCGCGCAACATCCTGGTGGTTGGCGGACCGGGAAGCGGCAAGACGACCCTCCTGGTGCAGATCCTCCATCACAACCTCCTCCACGCCAATCGCAACGTGCTCATGCTCACGTTCGAGGAGCTGACGCCGGTGCTGGCGCCTGCCTATCACGACCACTTCGGCTGGCGCGTCGATTTCGTCCGTAGCGTCCACTTGGATCCGCAGCAGGACCCTGGCGACTTCTTGGCCACCGTACATCGGGTGGTGCGTGCCGAGGAGCCCGATCTGGTGGCCATCGACGGGCTGTCGCGCCTGCGCTGGGCATTTCCCGAACACTACCGGGACCTCGTGGACAGCCTCTTCAAGTCGCTCCAGGTGCGCGGCATCACCAGTATCTCCTCGATCGAGGACCCGCAGACGCAAGGCCCCGCCGAAGAGTATCAGGCAGACGGGGTCGTGCACCTGTCGCAAGACGGAGAAGCGCGCCACTTGTGGATCGAGAAGCTGCGGGGCCAAGATTACGTCGCCGGCATGCACGCCTTTGAAATTTTGGATCGGGCCGCCGTCAAGAGGGGCCGCGATCGTCTCAGCGAAGCTGACCAGGTCGACTACCCCTTCCAGCCCGGGATCAACGTCTACCCCAATGAGCAGTACTATGCCGCCGCCGCCGATGCTCCAGGGGCGCCTAAATCGGACCCGGTGCCGAAGTACATCAAGACCGGCGTCAAGAACCTCGATCTGCTCCTGCCCGGCGGCCAGCCCAAGGAGGACGGCTATCGGCGTGGCGATGCGATCCTGGTCCTGGGCAGTCCAGGCGCCGGAAAGACTCTCTTCGGGCTGCACTTCCTCCAGGCAGATCTCGAGGCCGTCGGCCCCTCCCCCTCACCGCGCCACCGCGTGCTGTGGATGAGCTTCGAAGGGCCGCGCCGGCTCTTGGAGCGCTCCGTCGCATCGTTCGACAGCGATGTCGGGTTCCAGCAGCTGCTCAAACGACCGGAGTTCCTGTTCGAGTTCGTACCGCCCGCGCTCATCTCGCCCGAGAAGGTCTTCTATCATGTAACGGAACTTGTCCGGCGCTTTGATATCGGCAGGATCGTAATCGATAGTGTCTCCGAGATCGAGGAAGCCTTTCCCAACGAAAAGCGCCGATTCCGGCAGTACATGACCACGTTCATCCATACCTTGGCGTGCCGCGACGTGAGCTCCATGTTCCTCTATCGGGTCTCTGGCTTCTTCCGCACGTCCCGCGAGAGCGAGTCGGATATCGCGACGCTCGTCGACACGATCATCTCGATCAAGACTTTCGACATGAAGAACAAGATCCGGCGCGGGCTGTTCGTGCTGAAGAGCCGCGGCCGCGAGTTGCGCAGCCAACTGCAGACCATGGACATTCACATGAAGTACGGCATCCAGCTCTCCTCGAAGGGATGGGAGATGGAGGGTCTGCTGAGCGGCGAGACCGGCAGCATCCACGAGCCCGAGATCTTCCTCAAGCACTTCTACGAGAATCCTGCCGAGAGCAGGATCAACGTCGCCATCACCAGGGAATTTAAGCGGCGTTATCCAAAAGGAAGGTTCACCGAAGTACGCAAGCCGGCGATCCACTCCGAGTTCTGGAGTTTCCGCGGCCACTACGGCGCCGGCCATGCCAACATCCGCGTGATCTCGATCAGCCGTTATATGGTAGAAGCCTTCCGCGAGCGTGACAGCTTGCACGCGCTCGAGGACCTCTTCCCCGAGAAGCTGCAAGAGCAGATCAGGAAGGACGAGCGCTGGAGCCGATACGCCACCGAGGCCGGCGGTTACGACAGCATCCCGATGTATATCGACATGGGCTTTCTCGTCGCCCGGCGAGACCTCGCCGGGACGTTGCTCGACCGCATCAAAGACGCCGAGCGGCCGGAACCGTCTGCTCTCTTCGGGCGTGACGCCTCCGGGACCCTGCGCTTCCAGAGAGCCGTCCGCTGGGAAGACCTCACGCAGCTGGCCGCAACAGTCAACGAGTTGAACTCCCCGGGAGCCGGCGGCATGGACCCTCCGGGAGTCAACGAGATGGGTTCCCGGAGCCCCTATGTGTTCGCGTTGCCCTATCTTTACAACAAGACCGAGTTCATGGCCTTCTTCTTCGAGCTGCTCTGGTCGAAGGGGGGAGATATTTACCATTTCCCGATCTGGGACGGACCGCGAGGAAGTGGGCGCGACGCGTTTTACAAGGAACAGATTTTCCTCAACCGGTCCTTGTGGTTGGAAGTCCGTCAAATCGTGATCGACGCAAAGGACGGCAAGGGCTCCCTCTACAGTCTCGAGGAACTCCGGCAGCGCATCCGGCCGTTCCTTGGCGCCTTGCTGCCGGGTGCCGAGGGGCTAACCGGAGAGACCGCCGGTCCGCCGGTCGAAGATCAGCTCGTGCGCTGGATCGACGCCAGCGTCCTCGGCAACCCTGTATTTTCGATCCAGAACGAAGACGTGATCACGATCAAGAACCGCTTCGGGTGCGAAGCCCTCGCGCATCTCTATGACCTGGTGTACGACGCGCAGAACTCCATTCCCAATCCCTACGACGGCGAGTTCCGCTCGGCGTCCGTGTTCAGCCGTCACTGGTACAGCCAGATCCAAGGCATGCGCGACGAGGCACCTGCGGCGCCAGATGGTACGCGGCCCGACGTCATCGAGGTGCTGCCTCTTCCTTCGTTCTCCAACGGCGAGGGACACCGTCGCAGCTGCACCTGCGAGACGGTGTGGTGCCTCGGAGTGGTTCGCGAGGCGCTCTCGCCGGAAATCGGATGGATCTTCATCGACACACTGACTTCGAAGGAATGGGTCGAGAAGCGGTCGAAGCTACGAAGCGGTTTCCCCTACAATCTGGAGGAGATCAAGTCGATGGAGCGCTTCGACATGGGCGCCTATAAGATCCTGCGTGAGATCGTCGACAACAAGCGCGGCAAAGACCGGATCTACGATGCGCAGCGGAGGTTGGTTGCTCCAGAGAGCAGCCCGGACGAGGTGAGCAAGGCCGCGAAAGACTTCTTCGACGGCAGGTATCACCTGCGCGACGTTGCCGACGTGCTCGACTACTTCGGCCGCCATCCGGATTACGAGGAGCGTCGAGAGGCCTTCGAGAGAGGAGTTCCCCAAGGAGCAAAGATCCATGGTCCCACGTCTGAGCTCTCCGACTTCGAGGACTTTGGAGAGGACACCGGCCTGCGCTCGAAGCTCCCGGACCATCGCCCGATGTTCCATCGGGTCGAGTCGATCCTTCACGACGAGATCGTACGCCTCTTCTCGCCCCAAGGCCGGCGCGACTGGTACGCGGTGCTGGGGACCGGCAGCGCCATCGCTGGAACGGATGAGGAGATCGACAGAGCTCTCAAGGCGCGGCGGGAAGACCAGACAGAGAACGGCCTGATCGCGCGTTCGTTGAGCCGCATTCACGACCGCTTGGTCTTCGAGCTCTTGATCTCCATGCCGGGAGAGTTGAAGAAGCTCTTGCAGCAAAAGACGCCTCAGGGCGATGTGCCACCGAGATGACCGGACGCAGGCGCGGGATCGTACAATCGCACGGAACGGCGCTTGAAGCGGCTGGTTCGAACCCCGACTCGGCCTAGCCGCCGTACTTGGCGAGCCGGCCGGCGTTGGCAAGGAGCAGCCCCATCAACTGATAGGAGAGGATGGTGCCGAGCTCGCCGCGCGCCGCGGCCCGCTCGCTGAACTCCTCGCTGCCGTCGATTGAGCAGCGGTCAGAGTGCAGCAGCAGGGGCACCGGGTGCCAGCTGTGGCCCATGAGCGGCGCCGGTGTGGAGTGGTCGCCGGCGATGGCGAGCACGGCCGGCCGCAGCTCGAGCAGGGCCGGCAGGCTAGCGTCGAGTTCTTCGACCGCCCGCACCTTGGCGGCGAAGTCGCCGTCCTCGCCGGCGGCGTCGGTCTGCTTGGTATGGACGAAGAAGTAGTCGAAGCGCTGCCAATTGGCGCCCGCCGCCGCGATCGCCTCCGCCGGACGCTTGCCGGCCGGCACCACTTCCATGCCGCACGCCGCCGCGGCGCCACGGTAGAGCGGGTAGCCGGCGAAGGCGCCGCAGCGGAGATGGTAGAGATCGCTCATGCGCGGCAGATGCGGCAGCTGAGAGAAGCCGCGCAGCAGGATGCGGTTGGCCCGCGGCTCGCCGGCGAGCGCGCGCTCGGTCGTCGCCACGACCCGCCGCACCACGGCCGCCGTCCGCTCAGCCCGTTCGCCCCCCTCGCGGGCCTCGCCGGGATCGTGGCGCACGGTGACCGGCAGCGGCGGCACGCCCAGGCGCTGGGGATCGGTGTCCTCGAGATCGGGCGAGAGGCCGTCGCCGCGCAACAGCAGCACGAAGCGGTGCCCTTCGCCCGCCTCGACGGTGACCTGCACCCCGTCCAGCGGCTGCTCCGGCCGCAGGGCCTCGCGGATCGCCGCGCAGAGGCGCCGGCACTCCTCGGTCGGAATGCGCCCCGCCCGCCGGTCGGTCAGGTTGCCGGCGGCGTCGGCGGTGGCGAAGTTGCCGCGCGCCGCGACGTCCCCGGGCCCGACCTGCAGGCCTTCACCCAGCGCCTCCAGCACGCCGCGGCCGATGTCGGCCGCCGGCCGGGTGGGGTCGTGCCCGAACAGCGCCAGGTGACCGGGACCGCTGCCGGGGGTCACGCCCGGCGCCACCGGCACCAGGCGTCCCAGCGCCGAGCGGCGGGCCAGGGCGTCGAGGTGAGGCAGCGCGGCGTGCTCGAGCGGCGTCAGCGGCTGCGCCTCGGTACGGATGTCGCCCAGCCCGTCGAGCACCAGCAGCACGATCTTGCCCTCGCCGTCGGGAAGCGGATGGGCGAGCCGCGAGATCAGCTCGAGGTGGCTCATGGCGTTCCGTCAGGCCACGAAGTAGGCGCTGGCGCGGATCTGCAGGCGAGCGCGCGGCTCGAAGCCGCTGCCGACCAGGGCGTAGGCGGTCGACGAGCCGAGGATCGGCAAGACGATCCAGCCGTCGAAGCTCTCGCCGCCGGCGTAGGGCGGCACCACCGGCTCGATCTCGGCGATCTTCGTCCAATGGTCCTCCTCGCTGTCGAAGGAGGCGCGCAGCTCGACGTAGGCGCGGTCGAGGTCGATGGTGCGCTGCCCGGACGGGTGCCAGATCGAGAAGACGAAGCGCACCTCGTCGTAGGTGCCGGTCGCGAGGAACGCCTTGCCGGCCACCAGCAGCGGGTAGCTGAAGGACCCGGCGGTGTCGGTGGCGAAGATCTCCGGCGTCGGGTCGAAGACGACCTGCCGGGCGGGCGTGGCGGCCGTGTTCATGGGTGCTCCTCGCCGGGCAGGCCGACGCCGCCGGCAACCGGTTCTGAGGCCAGGGCAAGCCGGAACGCGCGTGCGACGTGCTCGCGGATCACCGTCGGCGGCGCGTCCAGGCGGCCCGCGAGCAGCGGGAAGCCGATGCCGAACGCCACCGCCCCGGCCCGCAGGTAGGCCGGGATGTCGCCAAGCGGCTGCCGCACGGTGGCCAGGTAGGCGGGGCCGCCCACGGGCGGCAGCGGATAGATCTTCACCAGGTCGGCTCCCAGCTCGT
Organism: Thermoanaerobaculia bacterium; assembly: GCA_035603475.1. Lineage (GTDB taxonomy): Bacteria > Acidobacteriota > Thermoanaerobaculia > Multivoradales > UBA5704 > JASLEW01. The sequence continues at coordinate 17,257 of DATNKH010000379.1, read as the reverse complement.
GGGCCGCCACGATCTCGGTCGGGGTGAGAGCGCCGAGCACCAGGAAGCGGCCGGCGGCCCGCGCCGCCTCGGCCACCGCGGCGGCGACGTTCGGGCTGACCAGGAAGTCGGCGCCGGCGGCGAGCGCCTCGCGCGCCCGGGCCGCATTGGTGACGGTCCCCATGCCGATCCAGGGCGGCCCGGCGGCGCCCCGCTCGGCGATCAGCTGCCGCGCCAGGCCGGCGGCGCCGGGAACGGTGAAGGTGATCTCGATCAGCTCGATGCCCGCCTTGGCCAGCGCCTGCGCCTGGCGGGCCGCTTCGGCCGCCGAGGCGGTGCGGACCACTCCGATGATCGGCTTGAGGCGCAGGCCCTGGGCGACCAGCGCGCGTGTGTCCACGGTCGAGGCCATGCGGGGCGGGAGTCTATCAGGAACCTCCGGGGGGCGCGCCTCCGGGGGGCGCCCCCTCCGGCCGGGCCTCGGGCGGCGGAGACTCTCCACACACTCCCCTTCTCTCCCTTTGGGCGAGGGTCCAGGTCTAGAGGGCGGGCGGCGTTGGAGGACTGCGGACCCTCGCCCAAAGGGAGAGAAGGGGAGTGTGTGGAGACTCTCCACCGCCCGAGGCCCTCCTACCTCCCCCTCTTCGGTGACAGGCTTATTTCAGAGGGTATCGTGGGCAGGTCTTATCTAGCGGCTGGTTGTCCAGGTCAGGCGACCTGTCCCATCGATCGTATCCAAAATGGCCCGGGGGGTTTATGATAGGCGCTCAACTGTCCGTCTGGTTGACAGTGTGGAGACCATGGCAGTCCCAGACCAGCCCGTTCTGCCTTCCGGGAAGGAGCCGATCGAGCAGCTCCTGCGAAGGCTGCGGCCGCGGCTGAAGCAGGTCTTGAGCCGCTACCGGGTGCCGGCGCACGATGCCGAGGACCTGGTGCAGGAGGCCCTCGTCGCGACGGTCCAGAAGTGGAACGAGATCCAGGACCCCGAGGCCTGGATCGTGGTGACGCTCCGGAACCGCTGTGTCGTGTACTGGCGCAAGCGCCGCAACAGCCTCTACAACGCGGTCGACACGGTGATCCTGGAGCTGCTGACCGAGCCGGTCGCGGCGCCCCAGGAGCGCGCCGAGCTGCTGTGGGACTTGAACGACCTGATGGAAGAGCTCCCTGCCCGCTGCCGCAAGCTGCTGCGCCTCCGCTACGGCCTCGGCTACGACTCGTCCGAGGTGGCGGAGCAGATGGGGTACCACCCCTCGAGCGTGCGCAAGGTCGCCCGCCGGTGCATGGCGGCGCTGACCTACCAGATGGTCGCGCGCGGCTTCTCGAAGGAGACGATGCGGGTCCTGATCGAGGACGACATCAAGAAGTAGCGCCTGGCGCGGACGCCGCGGATGCCGATTGCTCCAGGGCGTGGCCGGCCCGCCGGCAGATGCCGCGCAGGATGGCGGCCTCGCGCTCCGACAGGCGGGCCCTCGCCGCCGCCGCCCGCAGGTCGCGGAGGACTCCCGGGAAGGTGCTGTCGCGGTCGAAGCCGATCCGGCGCAGGACGGCCGCCGCCTGATCGAACAGGCCGTCCAGGTCGGCGGTGGTGGCGGGGACCTCGGCAGCGGCCGCGGCGGCGCCGGCGAGCTCGGCCCCCCCGACCCCGTGCCGCGGACCTCCCAGCCGCGCCTGGTACAGCTCGTAGGCAAGGATCAGCACCGCCTGGGCGAGGTTGAGCGTCGGCTGCAGCGGCGCGCAGGGGATGCTCACCACGAGGTTGGCGCACGCCAGCTCCTCGTTGGTGAGCCCTCCCACCTCCGGGCCGAAGACCAGCGCCACCGGCGTTCCCGGAGGGTCCGCCGCCAGCCGTTCGGGCAGCTCCCGCGGTCCGATCAGCGGCACCGCCTGCCGGCGGTCGCGGGTCGAGGTCGTCCCGATCACCCGCGGGAAGGGCGCCAGCGCCTCCCGCAGGCTCGCCACCCGCGAGCACCCGTCGAGCACGTGCCGGGCACCGACGGCGAACGCCCTGGCGGTGGGCCCCAGCGCCGCCGCCGGCTCCACCAGGATCAGCCGCGCGAGACCCATGTTGGCCATCGCCCTGGCCGCCGCCCCGACGTTGCCCTCCTCCCGCGGTCGCACCAGCACCACGGCGACGGCGGCCTCTACGCCCTGCGCGATCTCCCGGGGAGTCTCGGCCTCTTCCACTTCCATGAGCAGTCCTCTCTTTCCGGCACCCGGTAGTGGGTCAGTTACCCTGCGAGGGTCCATTCCCTCCTGCCGCCCTTTGGGCGAGGCGTCCCAAGGGAACCGACCTTGGACTTCGGGTGCCTCGCCCAAAGGGAGGCAGAAGGGAATGGACCCTCGCCACCTGACCCACTACCCACTGCCCCAGGACTTCCACCACCAGCCGCCTCGTGATTTACTCCTCTCAGCACCCTTGTATCAGAGAGGGAGGAGAGTCATGGTGATCGAGACTCCGGCCAGGACCGCCATCCGCGCGTACCTGATCTTCACCGGCACCGGCCCCATCCTGGTGCTCTCGACCTATCCCACGCTCACCGACGAGCGGCTGGTCGGGAAGCTCCGCTACAAGGGCATCGACAAGTTCCTCGCCTACGAGGTCGATCTCGAGGCGGTGAGGGCGCGCTACGCCCATTCCTTCGCCAACATCGTCAAAGACCTCGAGGCCGAGGAAGACCTGCGGGTGCTCGACTTCAACGGGCACCAGATCATGGCCAACTTCTCGCTCGACGAGCTCGGCGAGCCGATCAAGTTCGGCGGTTAGTGCTGCTAGTCAGTCGAGTGGCGCCGCCTCGTCCGGCGGGCTGGCGCTCGCTCCGGCCGCGAACCACCGCCAGTCGTATCCCAGGGCGCTGAACAGCCGGCAGGTGGCCGGCAGCGGCAGGCCGACCACGTTGGTGTAGTTGCCGTAGATCGCCTCGACGAACAGCGCCCCCACTCCCTGCACGGCGTAGGAACCGGCCTTGTCCAGGGGCTCTCCGGTCGCCACGTACCAGTCGATCTCGCGCGGGCTCAGCCGCGCCATGCGCACCCGCGAAGCTTCCACCGCCGTCTCCTGGCGTCCCTGGGACTCCCCGTGCAGCGTCACGCCGGTGAGCACGGTGTGCTCGCGGCCGGCGATCGCAGCCAGCATGCGGTGGGCGTCGGCGGGGTCGCGCGGCTTGCCCAGCAGCTGCCCGTCCAGCACCACCACGGTGTCCGCTCCCAGCACCAGCTCGCCGGCCTCGCTCCGCGCGGTGGCCTTGGCCAGCGCCAGCCGCCGCACGCAGGCTGCCGGCATCTCGCCGGGATGAGGGGTCTCGTCGACGTCGGCGGCGCGGACGGTGAACTCCAGTCCCAGGCCGGCCAGCAGCTCGCGCCGCCGCGGCGAGCCCGAGGCCAGCACCAGGCGGGGGAGCGCGCGGCTCAGGGGTAGTATCCCGGGACCGTGCGGGCCTCGAGCCCGGAGCGGCCAAGCTTGATCTCGACGGCGCGGAACTTGCCGTCGTTGCCCTGCTTGGACGACTGGTAGGCCAGGAGGTACTGCGAGCGCAGCTCGGTCTCGATGCTGCGATAGGTGCCGGCCAGATCGATCGCCTGGCTGATGAAGTAAGCGCGGCCGCCGGTCTCGGCGGCGAGCTTCTCGAGCTTCAGGCGGATGTCGGGCTGGTTGGCGATCGGTCCCAGGCCGATGGTGTAGAAGGCGATGCCGCTGTGCTTCGCGTACTCGAGAGCGTCCCCGTAGCGGAAGCGGCTCCCCTCGTCCTTGCCGTCGGTGAGCAGCACGATGGCGCGCTTACCGCGCACACCGCCGAAGTAATAGAGGGCGTAGATGATGCTGTCGTAGAGGGCGGTGTTGCCGTCCGCCCGCAGGCCGGCGAGCCCGCCCGCCAGCACCTCGCGATCGTTGGTGAAGCGCACCGCCAGGTTCGGCTGGCCGCTGAAGGTGATCACCGCCGCCCGGTCCTTCGGCTGGATGACGGTCTGGAAGAAGCGCAGCGCCGCCTTCACCGCGGTGTCCAGCTGGTCGATCATGGAGCCCGAGGTGTCGAGCAGCACGCCGGCGTAGATCGGCAGGTCCTGGACGCGCTCGAAGCGCCGCACGGTCTGCTCGGCGCCGTCCTCGTAGACCTTGAACACGTCGCGGGTCAGACCTTCGACGGGTCGGCCGCGATGATCGGTCACGGTGGTGTACAGCTCCACCATCTGGACGTCGATGCGCTCGCCGGAGTTGGGCGAGTTGACCAGCACGAGGTCCTCGCTCGAGTTGCCGTCGGGCAAGTAGGCCACCGCCCGCACGTAGGAGAGCTTGCCGGTCTCCGGGATGAGAATGACCTGCGTCCATGGGGGTTGGTACAGGGAGGCCACCAGCGTGTCGTCGCGGTAGAACTCGACCCGATCCAGCTTCTCGCCTTCGGGGACCTCCACCTTCGCCTCGGCGCGCAGGCTCGCGTTGTAGTGCCTGCCGGCCTGGGGCTCGATCAGCCTGACGCCGAAGCGGTGGGGCCCGGCGTTGAGCAGCAGCTGGTCCTCGGCCAGCGGCTTGCCGTTCGCCGCCTCGGCCACCGCCCTGATGACGTGGGCGCGCGGCTGCGGCCCGAGATTGAGGTCGACGCTGAACGGCGGCCGCTTCTTGATCAACTCCGGATGGCCGTCGAGCAGGAAGCGGACGTGGTCGATGCCGCTGCCGGCAACCACCGCGTCGACGCGCACCGCGCCGGTCAGCAGCCCCTCGGCAGGCGCCAGCAGCCGCACGCTCTGGTCGCCGGAAGGGATCGAGCGGTTGGCCTCCGCCAGCGCCGCCGCCATCGCTGGACCTGCCCCCGCGCCTGCCGCGGGCGCCTTCTCCCCGGCGGCGGCCTGGCTTGGCGTCCCCGCGCCGCCGGTGCCGTTCGCGGCGGCGGCGCCCTCCGTGGCCGCGGCCGCAGCCGCGGCGGCGGCGGCTTCGGCCTCGGCGGTGATCGCGGGCACCTCGAGCTCGCGCTCGGCGCGGAAGTAGCGCTTGCCGCCGGTGTCTTCGAGCTTCAGCACCAGGGTGTAGGCGCCCGGCCTGAGATAGCGCTGGAAGACCAGAGGGATCTCGGCTGCCGCCCCGCCGGCGCCGGGCCGCGTGGCCTGGGCTTCGGGCAGGTTGAACCGGTAGCGGAAGTGCTCGAACAGCTCGTCCTTGCGCACCACCTCGCCGTCGATCATGAAGCTGTAGAAGGAATGGTCCTGCAGGCGCTGCGGCGACGCCGCGTCGCGCGGCACCCGCAGCAGCCCTTGCACCACGGTGCGGCTGCCCGCGCGCCCGGGGAAGGAGAGCTCGAGCTCGGCCGGCAGCGGCTGGGCGCCCGGCGGCAGGTCGGTGGATGCGGCCGCGAAGCTCGACAGCCACTCTTCGCCCGGCTTCGGCACCACCTGCCCGCGCGCCTCGAGCTGCGCCTCGTCGACCGCTTGCGACAGGTAGCCGGCGATCTCGTCGCCGTCGGGGCAGTCGGCGAGCGCCGAGAGATCCGACTTCGCCGGGTTCCGCGCCCGCCCCTGCAGCGTCAGCAGCGCGTCGGCCCCCTCGCTCGGCGCCCACAGCCGCGAGCGGCCGCGCGTGGCCCTGCCGTCCTGGACGAAGACCAGCGTGAAGCCGCGGCGGACGTGCGGCGTGCGGTCGTAGGCCCAGATCTCCAGCGGCTGCACCACCTCAAGGCAGCGCGAATGGAAGACGTGCGCGGGCTCGCCGTGGATCAGCAGCACCCGCGCCCGGTCTTCCACGACGTTGCCGAAGCGCTCCTGGGCCAGCTTCAGGCGTTCCTCCCAGGCGTCCCGCAGCTCGTTGCGCGGGGTCTCCGGATAGGGGTCCCGCACGTCCCAGAATCGCTGGATGAAGTCGTCGCGCTGGTAGTCGCGGGTCAGCGACAGGAAGACCTGGCGCTCGCGCTCGCTGATCAGCGGCGCCACCTCGTCGAGCCAGGCCCGGTACTTCGGCGCGAGGTCAGTTGCCGCCGGCGATGCCGCCGGCGCCGCGGGCGAGGCGCCTCCCGCCAGCAGGGGACGCGCCGGGACCATCCAGGTCAGCAACGTAGCCAAGCCGGCAACCAGGGCAGGGCCGGCAAGGACCAGCAGCAGGCGGCCGTGCCGCCACCGCAGAGCACCCCACATCGCCCTGCCATCCTAACCGCCGCCGTTACCGGCGGCAAGCGGGGGCTTCAGGAGGGCGCACTGGACGGTCGGCCCTGGCCCCACTCGCCCCAAACGGCGCTCGCTCGCCCGCTGCGCCATGCCGTCGTGAAGGCCGGAGCCTCAGCAGCGGTGATGCCGAGCGGGCTCGGCGAGCAGATCCGCCCGCGCCCTTTCGTCTGTTACGATAGAAGCAGTGGCACGAACAGGCGCCTCCAGGTCGACCGTGATTGCCGTTTCGGGGCGTACCGGCGGCCCGGATCGACTCGCCCTGAGAGTCTGGGGTCATCTGATCCCCGCTGCCGTATGTACGCGCCCGCCAAGCGCCAAACTGCCATTTCCGGCGGCTTCCGAAAAGAACCCTGTCGCAGGGCGGTCGGCTCATGAACGCAAGAAGGGCCTTGTCGAACCCTCATTTACTACTTTGGCTAGCACACTTGAAGGCTGTCCCTGTGCCTAGCAAGAGAACTCCTGCCGCTGAGCGCGCTGCCGCGCTCCCACCGCGCCAGTTCACCGTCGGGTGCCTTTTCGCGGCTATTGGAGGTTTCTGCCGGGCATTTCAGGAAGCCGGCGCGATGGTTGCATGGGCCAATGAAAAGGATCGATACGCGAAAGAGACCTTCACCCTGAACTTTCCCGACGTGCGGCTCATTTGCAAGCCTGTTGAGGAATTACGCGTCGATGACGATTCACTCAAGCCCGTAGATATCCTGACCGCCGGTTTCCCTTGCCAACCATTTTCTGTCGCAGGCGAAAAACGGGGTTTTAAGGATGAGCGTGGCTCCCTCTTTCTTCATATCATTCGACTCATAAAGGAGTTTGGCCAAGGGAAGCCCAAGGTGCTGCTCTTGGAGAACGTCAAGCATTTCAGGACCCATGACAACGGCCAGACCTTCGCTCGTGTCCAGGCCGAGATTCAAAAGGCAGGCTACTGGTTCTCTGAGAAGAATGCGCAGATACTAAACACGGCGACTCACACTTCGATACCCCAGAACAGGGAGAGGATCTTCATGGTAGCTCTTTCCGCAGACCAGTTCCCTGTCAACAATTTTAGATTTCCAGATACCCTGCCTTCAAGCCTACGGCAACCCGTTCGCGCTTTTCTCGACCTGGAAGAGAGGGCGCCCGACAGACTCTACTTTAAGCCGGGTGATCGTTACTATCCGCTTTTCAGGGAGGCCGTCGATAGAGGTGACCCGGACGCAGTTTATCAGCTCCGGCGTAACTATGTTCGGGAAAACAAGTCTGGCGTGTGCTTCACCCTGATGGCAAATATGGGCGATGGAGGTCACAACCAACCGGTCATCGTCGACAGATGGGGCATCAGGAAGGTTACCCCTACGGAGTGTGCACGGCTGCAGGGGTATAGCGACGACTGGTTCAAGATTCCCGATCCGGCCATTGTATCGTGGTACCAGTTCAGCAAGCAGATCGGCAATTCAGTTACCATGCCGCTGGTGAAAAGGATCGCGCTGCTTTTGACCGCTGAACTTGAACGGCAGAAGTCTACGCTTGCCTGAGGAAGCATGTCCGCATGAACATTACCTGGAAATTCCCAAGGAATGATGGCGGCCGCGAGACCGGCTTCAGTGACGCCGGCGTCGAAACGTTCAAGGGAAACACAGACAAGTACCTCGCCCGCGAAATGCTTCAAAACAGTCTTGACGCGCGCTACGACCCCAATAAGCCGGTCCGCGTAGAATTCCGAGTCAGGAAACTGAAGGGGTCCGATATCCCAGATCTCAAAAGCCTTAAAGCTACGCTTTCACGATGCTCTGCGTTTTTCCATGACGAGAAGAAAGCCGTTGATTTCTTTACGCGCGCAGAAGAGCTCGCTGGGACCGATGAGATCCAGGCCCTCGAGGTCGGCGATTACAACACTACCGGCGTCCGCGGTGCCGACCATGATCGGACTAAGGAGTGGTATAAATTGATCCGCTGCGCAGGTTCGTCATCAAAGGGTGGTGGCGAGGGCGGCTCTTTCGGCATAGGCAAGAACGCGCCCTTTGCTGCGAGCCGACTCCGGACTGTTCTATACTCCACCCGAACGATCGACGGCGAGCATGCGTTCCAAGGTGTGGCGACCCTGGTATCACATCATCATCCTGAAGGCGGGATCGCGCAGCCGACCGGCTTTCTCGGCGCTGCCAACGGCATGGCGGTGAGGGTTCCGACTGATATACCGAAGCTCTTCCGCCGGAGCGAGTGCGGCCTTGACATCACGGTGCTCGGGTTTTCCCCTGGCTTCCGATGGGCTGACGATCTCACGTATTCGGTGCTAGATAACTTCTGGCCGGCAATAGAGTTCGGGGACATCGAGGTAAGAGTTGGAGACCGCTACATCTCGAAGGCTACGCTTCCTGGACTACTCGAAGAATTCTCAGGGGCTGAGGACTTCACCGCCCATCTCTACTATCGGGCCTTCAAGAACCCAACGATGTTGCCTGTCAAGGAGGACTTACCCATCTTGGGAGAGTGCACCGTTTACCTGCTCGCTGGCGCGGCAGAGGTAATGCCGAAGAAGGTCGCCATGATTCGCAAGACGGGCATGAAGATCTACGAGAAGGCCTTCCGCTCCATTGTGCCATATTGCGGGGTGTTTATCTGCCGCAGTGACCAAGGTAACAGGGTCTTGCGAGAAATGGAACCGCCGAAGCACGACATCTGGGATCCAGACCATCCAGAGAAGGGAGCACAAAAGAAGACTTATACCGAGCTCATCAACTTCATACGCAGCTGTCTAAAGAGCCTCCTCCCGGCAGACGATACCAAAGCTATCGCGGTGCCGGGCCTTCAGAGATACTTGCCGGACGACGACGAGACTCCCGAGGAATCCTTCGATGAGGCCGGCCCTCAGCAGACGGCCGAATCCTTTAGGCGGCAGCTGATCCCTGGCAAGATCGAGGGAAGGACGATCGAGTTCCGCAGAGCAATGCAGCCTGACGAGTCGAAACCCGAGCTGCATGGAGATGCAACCGAGGAACCCGGTGAGGGGGAGGGGAGTGGTGGCGCACCGGGGGCGGGCTCGAACTTGACAGACGGTGGCACGGGCGGTGGCGGTGGCGGCATTGACACCGGTCGCGCCAAGGGAACCGATGGAGCTGCTGGCGGTGGCTCGTCGCGACCTTCGGTCTCAATCCGCTATCGGGCATTTCCGACCAACTCTGGGGCCGGTGTTTACAAAGTAGTGGTGGCGGCAGGGAAGCCACCAGCGTCCGGCAAGCTGAACCTAGCGCTTTGGGCGGTTGGCGATGATCGCAAGGAGCCTGTGGAGGTGCGCTCGGCGAGGCTTCTGGACGGCACCGAGCTGCTTGTCGGGCCAAATGGGTTGATTGGACCAATCGTCGCGGCCGAGGCGGACGGCATCAAACTCGAGGTAATCTTGCGTCACCCGGTTCGGGTCGCCATGGAGGTCGCAGCCTATGAAGCTTAGTCGGAGATCCTATCCGTATCCCGTAGTCGGGAACTTCGACGACGTGCCTGGTGCCGCATTCCAGGCTACAGTTGAGATGATCGCCGACAAGGAGACCATTTATCTTGATGTAAACATTCAGCACAGTAGCGTTACTCTCAGTCATCTCGCGGTGACTGCGCGGGCCGCATATGTAGTGCACGTCGAGTGCACCAATACGCTTTTCCGCCGAGTGTTTCAACTGCGAGGGGCTATAGACAGGATTGCCATTCGCGCCGATCAACTGAACGATCTTGTCGAAGTCAATGTGTTCGCAGTAGCTACTCAGGACATATCAGGCTACGTCGTTGAGGGCGCCCACGTGGACTACGAAGGATCAGCATTCGAGGTAAGAAAGGCAGACATGCTGGCATTGGGCGAAGGCCGTGTGTTCGTCGTGGAGAGCTCCTTTGACGTTCTTGGGAGGGTCGGGTCGATTATGCAGATCGAGAGTGCGGCGGAAGAAGGAGACGTTCCGATGAGGCTAGACTTCAATGGCGAGAAGATACGGATCATTCTCTCTCGCGAGGATTTCAAAGAATACAAGCTGTTACGCCACGACGAAGCACTCTCAACTGTGATAACGACATCTATAGTGTTGCCGGCGCTAGTGGAAGCGCTTCACTATATTGAAGATGAAAGCGGCGCCGATGAGGCGGATGCACTTGGATCACTAAGGTGGCATCGGATACTCAATCGCCGCATAGAAGCAATGAAGCTTGCAGATGAGACGGACAAACTCACACAAGCGCAGAAGCTTCTCGAACTCCCCATCAGGAGGGCGCTAGTGACGGCGCACAACATGGCGGAAGCATCGGCGTAGGGGACTGAAAGTCGCATGCCGCAACTCAGGGTGCTTCGCCAATCATTTGTCAATCGATTGATTGGATCGATACGCGAGAACCTTGTCCGATATAAGCGCGCGGACCCATGGTTGCCTGAGTTTGCGCGAGGAAGCCAATGGGAACTGGAAACGTATATCGAGCAGTCCGAAGAGATTGCCTTGGTCGATCCTGTGGAGAGCGACTTTAGGGACCTGGAGAATGCAATTCGGCTTCATAGGTTGCTTCCCGGACTCACGCCTCTCCAGGCGAGGGACCCTCGCCTTTGGATGCACTTGACACACTTAGAGGTTTGGAGCTACATGCGGAGGAGATGGCCGATTGAAAAGTACCTAGCCGATCCAGCCAAGGCAGAGCGTAATATTCGCGATCGCTATTTTGTCGCGAAGAACGAGAGCCGCGCTTTGTTGCGAAATGGAGCGGCGCGCCTGTGGTGGTCCGCGAGGCTTTCATACGACCCCGACCGAAACAATCCCTATGAGCTAACGTCGGTACTGTTCACATATCTAGACATTACGCAACAAATCCTTGAGCGAAATGTCGGCCGCGCATCAGCCGTAGTCCGAGGCTTTCTCGGCTTCCTTCAAAACAATTCAGAGCTTCTGAGTGGTGGCGAAGCTAATCGCGCACGGATCCGAGCCCTTGCCAAATTCCTGAACCTGAGCGGCGGCGTCTGTGTGCTGGACTACCTCACGGGTGCGGAGATCAGCGGAATGCTGACGCGAGAGTACGATCGACTTCGGGACGTGGAACGGGCGGCACGGTAAAAATGACCGACACGTTCACACCCGAAGAGCGGTCGGGTATTATGGCACGCATTCGGTCTCGAGGCAATCGCGCGACGGAGCTTCGGTTTATTTGGCTACTTCGGTCCTTCAGGATTAAAGGTTGGCGTCGGGGAAGCAAATTGCCGGGGCGCCCCGATTTTGTGTTCCTTGGGAGCCGGGTCGCCGTTTTTGTCGATGGCGATTTCTGGCATGGTAATCCGCGAGGGTTCCGTTTGCCAAAATCGAACGTCGACTACTGGGCGAAGAAGATTCAGGGTAATCGGCTGCGCGACGAGACGGTCAATCGCTCACTTGAAACTCTTGGATGGCGTGTTGTGCGATTTTGGCAGTCTTCTCTCCATGATGGCGCAGCGGTTATGGAGCAGCTTTCACGGATTCTAGCTGGTCAGGACGACTCGCAGCATGGAGATTCGCAGGCGACCGGGGAAGACTCTTATCCGCAAATGTTACAACAGCGACTGGTTGTGGCGGAACCTCGGCCGCGCAAGTACGCTACGCGAAGGAAGCGGCGCGGCTCTGCAGGGCGATCGAAACAGGCAGTGAGGTGTGTTCCAAGCGAGCCGCCGCGGGACTAATGGGCGAGGGCGTATGGTTAATACACTGTCAGCCGGAACTCTTCGAGAAATGGCATGAGACCGTCAGATGCGCTTCTAGTTAACCGCGATGCCCTACGCGCGCTGGCTGCGCGACATCGGTTGCGGAATATACGTGTATTTGGCTCGGCGGCGATAGGCGCCGATACGGAAAGCAGCGACCTCGATCTGCTGGTGGATGCTCCGGCTGGAATTACCTTGTTCGATCTTGGCGGCTTTCAGGTCCGAGCGGCGAAGCTGCTTGGTGTATCGGTGGATGTGGTAACATCCGGCGACCTCCCCGTAGAGGCTCGCGAGCGGATCTTGCGTGAAGCGGTGAGCGTATGAGGTTTCGCCAACCGGAGCGAGTTGTCGATCATTTGCAGAACGCCTTGGCTGCCATAGCCCGCATCGAGGCCTATCTCGAAGGCCAGGATGAGGCAAGCTTTCTGGGCAACGAGTTAGTTCAGGACGCAGTCATACGTAACCTCGAAGTGATCGGCGAGGCTCTGCACCAGATCGAAGAGACTGAGCCGGCATTTCGTGCTGAGCACCGCGATATGCCCTGGGACGAGGCATATGGCATGCGGAATCTGCTTTCCCATGGGTATTTCAAAGTGCGGCCTGAGCTGGTGTGGTCAACCGTCAGGGAGAACTTGCCCGGGCTGCGAGGACAGCTCGTTCGGATACTGACCACGGACCGGTAACCGCACGATCGCGCGGCGAGGGTTGGAAGACTTGACGCCGAGGCTCGGGTGGTCGCTGAAGGTGGCGGTCGCCGCCGGGCAGCTATCGAAAGAGCCGGTCGAGCTGAAGGGCGAACCCCGGGAAGAGGGGGCTGGTGAGCGGGCCGTCGCCGTGCTCCCTGAGCAGGCGGGCGGCCGGATGGAGCCCGTGCCCGCCGGCGCTGCTGGGCCGGTAGACCTCGACCCATTCGGCCTCCGGGTCGATCATCCAGTATTCGGCGACGCCGAACTTCTCGTAGAGGCGGAGCTTCTTCGTGGCGTCGATCTTCCTGGTGCCGGGCGACAGCACCTCGACGACGAGGTCGGGAGCGGCATGGATGTAGGCGCGGCCGATCCGCGCGAGCCGCTCGGTCGACACGAAGAGCAGGTCCGGCTCGACGACGTCGTAGTCGGAGAGGATAACGTCCAGCGGGGCGAAGAAGACCTGGCCGAGGCCGTTCGCCTCCACGTAGCCGCCCAGGTCGAGATGGAGATGGGCCAGCACGAGCTGATGGCGGGTCGTGGGCGCCGGCGTCACGTAGTGCTCGCCGTCGATCAGCTCGTGCCGCTTGCCGTCCTCGGGCATCGCCACGAGGTCGGCATAGGTGAGCCTGGTGGAAGTCGTCGCCATGGCACACCAGTATAGACGGGAGAGCGGCCTGCCGTTGCGCACCGCGAGCCCCCTGGCGGCCGCCGTGGTGGGGGCCGCGCCGCTCGCTCGTTGAGCTGGTACCTTGGTACTACGGATAGTAGCCGTGCAGCGTCTTGACCTCGACTCCTGAGCGGTCCACTTTGACGTCGACGGTGCGGAAGTTGGTCTCGGGGCTGGTGTTGGTCGACTGGTAGGCGACCAGGTACTGCGAGCGCAGGTCTTCCTGGATCTTGGCGTAGATCGCCGCGAGCTCGGCGGCGCTCTTGATGAAGAAGGCGCGGCCGCCGGTCTCCTCGGAGAGCTTGGTGAGCTTGCGCTTGTCGATGTCGTCGCCGAGCCCGATGGTGTAGATGGTGACGCCGGAACGGCGGGCGTCGTCGAGCGCGTCGTCGAAGGTGAAGCGGCTGTTCTCGTCGCGGCCGTCGGTCAGCAGCAGGATGGCGCGCTGGCCCTTGACGCCGTTGAAGTAGAAGAGAGTGAAGATGATGGTGTCCCACAGCGAGGTGCCGCGCTCCGCCTTGAGCCCGGCGAGACCGCCGGCCAGCGTGTCGAGATCGTTGGAGAACTTGACACCGATGTTCGGGTGATCGTTGAAGGTGATCACCGCCGCGCGGTCCTTCGGCTTGATGGTGTCCCTGAAGAAGCCCAGCGCCGCGTCGCGCGCCTGCGGCAGGGCCTTCTCCATCGATCCCGAGCTGTCGAGCACCACCGCCGCGTGGATGGGCAGGTCGTCGACCCGCTCGAAACGTGTGACGGTCTGGCGCACGCCGTCCTCGGTGACCGAGAAGTCCTTCTGGTTCAGGCCCAGGACGGGCCGCCCGCCGCGGTCGAGCACCGAGGTGTAGAGCTCGACGAACTGGACGTTGAGCTGCTCGACGTTGTTGTCGGGCGCGTTGACGAACACCAGGTCCTCGGTGGCGTTGCCGTCGGGAGTGTAGGCGACCGCCCGCACGTAGGCCAGCTGCTCCCGGTGCAGCACGATCGGTTGGGTCCAGGGCGGCTGGTACAGCGTCGCCACCAGCTGCTCGTTGAGGTAGAACTCGACGTGGTCGATGCTCTCGCCCTCGGGCACGTCGGTCTCGGCGCGGGCGAGGAGGCTGCTCTGGTAGCGGTGGCCCCGCTGCGGCTCGGTCAGGCGGACCCGGAAGCGGTGGACCGGAGCGTTGATGACGATCTCGTCGCTCGCCACCTGGTTGCCGCCGGTGTCGAAAGCAGTCGCGAGCAGCGTGCGCGACCGCGGCAGGTGGCCGAGGTCGAGCTCGACGCTGTAGGGCGGCTTGACCTTGGTCAGGATCGGCTTGCCGTCCAGGGAGAAGACCACGCGGACGACGTCGTGGCCGGTCAGCAACGTATCGAAGCGCATCAATCCGGTCTGCAGCTCGCCGCGCGGCGCGATGAGCTTGAGCGAGTTCTCGCCGTTGCCGATGGCGGCGTTGGCCTCGGCCAGCAGGCGGGCGCTCTCGGGATCGGCGGGCGGCGGCGGCGGCAGCTCCTTCTCCACTCGCGGCACCGCCAGCTCTTCCTTGATGCGGCTGAGCTTCTGCGAGTTGAGGTCCTCGACTTTCACGATCAACGTGTACTCGCCGGGCCGCAAGGGGCGTTGGACGACCAGCGGCAGCACGGCAGGGGCCTGACCGTTGCCCGGGAACTCGAACTTGTAGCGGAAGTTCTCGAACAGCTTGCCGGCCTCGAGCACCTCGCCGGTGAGCAGCAGGTTGTAGGAGCGGCGGTCCGCCAGCTGCAGCACGCTCGCCTCGCCGGCCGGCACGTTGACCACCGCCTCCAGCATGGTTCGCTCGCCGAAATGCCCCGGGTAGGACACCTCCATCTTGGCCGGCAGGTTCGGGGCGCCGACCGGGATGTCGGTCGAGTAGGAGTGGAACGAGCTGATCCACTCGCCACTCGGGCCCCTGGGAGTGGACTCGAACTGGGCCACGAAGGAGCTGTAACCCAGGTTGCCCTGGTTCGTCACCCAGCCGATGGCGGCGGCGATGGAGTCGCCGTTGCGGCAGCCGCCAGCGATCTCGCCGAGGTTGTGGCCGTTGTGCCCGTCCTGGAACAGCTCCGCCAGGCCGACCGCCGGCTCCCACATGCGGAACTGCCCGGCCCCCCAGACCTGGTAGAAGACGACGACGAAGTCGCCGCCCATGCGTTCGCTGCCGTGGTAGAACCAGGCTTCGATCGGCCAGAGCAGGACGTTGCAGCGCTCGGCCACCAGCGCGATCGGCGGTCCGTTGAGCAGGAAGACCCGCGCCCGCTCGTCGCTGAGCCTGCCGAAGCGTGCGCGCGCCTCCGCGATCCGTGCCTCCCAGTTGCGGCGGAAGTCGCCGCTGGCGCCGCCGCGGTCGCGGACCTCCCAGAAGCGCTCGATGAAGGCGTCGCGCTGGTAGTCCTCCTTGAGGTCGAGGAAGGCGCGCTTCTCGTCCTTGGTGATCAGGACCTCGACCTCCTCGAGCCAGGCGCGATACTGCGGCGGCAGCTGCTCGAGCGCCTTCTTCTGCTCCTTGGTCAGGGCCGGCTTGAAGAGCCCGCCAGCGTGCGCGGGGGGCGCCAGCGTTGCCCCGGCCAGGGCGGCCAGGGCGGCCAGCAGGATTGCCGCCAGCGCGCGCGTCCGCTCCGCCGCCAGCGCGCGCGCCCGTCCCGCCACCGGTCCCGGCCGGGCGCCGCGTGCAGGTGCCCGTGCAGGTCCCGGTGCCGGTGCCGGCTCGGGTCGGGGTGTCGGGAAGGGTGTCGGTCCGGGGATCCTGGTCCAGATCGCCATCGTCTCAGCTCGCAGCTCCGGGTCGCTCTTGCGAGTGCCCGCGCTTGCACTATACGCGCCACCCGCCGGCGCCGCCATTCCGGGGGTGCCATCTGTAGGTGACCTCCGGGCGGCCCCAGGTTCAGGTAGTGGGTCAGGCGCCAAGCCGGTCCACCGGCCAGTGCAATAGAATGACGCGGCCATGTCAGACCTCGTCTACCTCGACCACAATGCCACGACGCCGCTCGATCCGCGCGTGCGCGAGGCGATGCTGCCGTGGCTCGGCGAGCGCTTCGGCAACCCGTCGTCGATCCACCGCGTCGGCCAGGCCGCGCGCAACGCCGTCGAGGAGGCGCGCGAGCACGTCGCGGCGTTGATCGGCGCGCGTCCTCCGGAGGTGGTGTTCACCGCCTCCGGCACCGAGGCCAACGACACGGTGGTGGCGAGCGCCGTCGAGAGCGCCCGCCGGTCCGCCGCCGGCGGCGGCCACCTGGCGATCTCCGCCGTCGAGCACCCATCGGTGCGCCAGGCGGCGGCGCGCGCCGCCCAGGCGGGCCTGGAGGTGACACGGGTGCCGCCTGGCGAGGACGGCGTGGTGCCGGCGGCGGCCATGATCGGCGCCATGCGACCCGACACTCTGCTGGCCTGCCTGATGCTGGCCAACAACGAGGTGGGCACCCTGCAGCCGGTCGCCGCGGTGGCCGCGGAGTGCCGGGCGCGCGGCATCCCGCTGCTCTGCGACGCGGTGCAGGCGGTGGGCAAGGTGCCGGTCGACGTGGGCAGCCTGGGAGTCGATCTGCTGGCGCTCGGGGCGCACAAGTTCGGCGGGCCGCTTGGCGCCGCGGCGCTCTGGATCCGCGACGGCGTCGAGGTCGAGAGCCTGCTGGTGGGCGGCAGCCAGGAGCGCCGCCGCCGCGCCGGCACCGAGAACGTGGCCGCCATCGTCGGGCTCGGCGCCGCGGCGGCGCTGGCGCGAGACGAGGTGGACGGGCAGCTGCGGCCCCCGCGGCCCCTGCAACTGGCTGCGTTGCGCGACCGCTTCGAGGCGGGTCTGCGAGCGGTGCCGGGCGCCATCGTCCACTGCCGCACGGCGCCGCGGCTGCCGAACACCTCGCACGTGGCGTTCACCGGCGTCGAGGGCGAGGCCCTGCTCATCCGGCTCGACCTCGCTGGCTTCGCCGTCTCCACCGGCTCCGCCTGCTCGTCGGGCACCGTCGAGCCGAGCCAGACCCTGCTCGCGATGGGACTGTCGCCCGCCGAGGCGCTGTCCTCGATCAGGGTTAGCTTCGGCACCTCCAACCACGCGGCGGAAGTCGATCGGTTCCTCGCCGCGCTGGCCGGGGAGGTGGCGGCGCTGCGCCGGCTGACCGGCAGCG
>DATNKH010000378.1:0-5938 GCA_035603475.1 Thermoanaerobaculia bacterium | reverse complement strand
TCGGCTTCGACTTGTACTCGGGGTGGAACTGGCAGCCCAGGTACCAGGGATGGTCCGGCAGCTCGACCATCTCGACGAACTTGCCGTCCGGCGACAGCCCGGAGACGACCAGGCCGTGCTCGAGCATCTGGGGCAGGTACTTCTGGTTGACCTCGTAGCGGTGGCGGTGGCGCTCGCTGATCTCCGGCGCGCCGTAGATGCGGCGCGCCAGCGTGCCTTCCTTGAGCCGGCAGGGGTAGGCGCCGAGACGCATGGTGCCGCCCATCGCATCCACCCCGAGCAGGTCGCGCAGCTTGTAGATCACCGCCTGCTCGGTCTCGGGATCGAACTCGGAGGAGGTGGCGGCGCGGATGCCGCAGACGTTGCGGGCGAACTCGATCACCATGCACTGCATGCCGAGGCAGATGCCGAAGAAAGGCACCCGCTGCTCGCGCGCGTAGCGGATGGCGCGGATCTTGCCCTCGGTGCCGCGGTGGCCGAAGCCGATCGGCACCAGCAGCGCGTCCACCTCGAAGAGCTGGCGCGGCCAGCTCTCGTTCTCGAGCTCCTCGGCGTTGACGTAGACGATCTCGACCGCGGTGTCGTTGGCGATGCCGCCGTGCAGCAGCGCCTCGTTCAGGCTCTTGTAGGCGTCGGGGAACTCGACGTACTTGCCGACCATGCCGATGCGCACGTGATGGCGGGGGTGCTTGATGCGTGACACCAGGCTCTCCCAGCGCGACAGGTCGCGGTCGTAGTGCGGCAGGTTCAGCAGCTCGAGCAGCAGGTCGTCCAGCCCCTCGCGGCAGAAGATCAGCGGCACCTCGTAGATGGTCGGCACGTCGCGGGCCTCGATCACCTGCCGCGGATCGACGTTGCAGAAAAGCGCGATCTTCTTCTTCATCTCCGCAGGCAGCGGGCGATCGACCCGGCAGAGCAGCACGTCGGCCGAGATGCCGATCTCGCGCAGCTCGCGCACCGAGTGCTGGGTGGGCTTGGTCTTCAGCTCGTCGGCGGCGGCGATGTAGGGCACCAGGGTGAGATGGATGTTGACGGCGTTGCCGCGCCCCAGCTCCTGGCGGAACTGGCGGATGGCCTCGAGGAACGGCAGCGACTCGATGTCGCCGGCGGTGCCGCCGATCTCGACGATGACCACGTCCTGGCCGTCGCCGACGCGGCGCATCGCCTCCTTGATCTCGTCGGTGATGTGCGGGATCACCTGCACGGTCTTGCCCAGGTAGTCGCCGCGGCGCTCCTTGTCGATCACCGAGGCGTAGATGCGGCCGGTGGTGAAGTTGTGCCGCTTGCTGGTGCGGGTGTGGGTGAAGCGCTCGTAATGCCCGAGGTCGAGGTCGGTCTCGGCGCCGTCGTCGGTGACGAACACCTCGCCGTGCTGGTACGGCGACATGGTGCCTGGATCGACGTTCACGTAGGGGTCGAACTTCATCAAGGTGACCGTGAAACCGCGCGCCTCGAGGATCGCCCCGACCGACGCGGCCGCGACCCCCTTGCCCAGGGAGGACACGACGCCGCCGGTGATGAAGATGTACTTGGTCGCCATGGTTGCCTCTCTCCTCGGGTGTCGTTTCTTCCTCTATCCGGGCAAGCCGCCGGCTCCCGGCGCGAGCAACCGCTCGACGCGCTCGAGGTCCTCCCGCGTGTCCACGCCGGGCAGGCCCGGGCCGGTCAGCAGGACGCGGATCGACATCCCATGCTCGAGGGCCCGCAGCTGCTCGAGCCCCTCGGTTCGCTCCAGGGGGGACGGCGGCAGATCGGCCAGCCGCAGCAGCGCGGCACGCTGGTAGCCGTAGATGCCCAGGTGGCGCAGGGGCGGCGCGGCGCCGGCGCCCGCGCCGACATCCTCCGCGGCCGCCGCAGGCGCGCCCGCAGCGGCGTGCCGCGCATAGGGTATCGCAGACCGGCTGAAGTACAGGGCGCGTCCGTCCAGCCCCACCACCACCTTGACCACGTTCGGGTCGGCGAGCTCGGCGAGATCGAGCGGCGCGGCCAGGGTCACCATCGGGTCCTCCGGATGCGCCGCCAGGTGCTCGGCGACCGCCGACACCGCATCCGGGTCGATCAGCGGCTCGTCTCCCTGGACGTTGACCACCGCCGCGGCGCCAGGCCAGCGGCGCGCCGCGTGCGCGATGCGGTCGGTGCCGCTGGCGCAGGCGGCCGGCGTCAGCTCGACCTCGCCGCCGAAGGCCGCCACCGCGCGCGCGATGCGCTCGTCGTCGGTGAGCACGACGATGCGGGCGAGGCCGCGGGCGCTGGCGACGCGGCGGTAGACGTGCTCGATCATCGACCGGCCGGCGAGCGCCAGCAGCGGCTTGCCGGGCAACCGTGTCGAGCCGTAGCGGGCGGGGATGGCGGCGACGATCTCCGGGACGCCGGCGGGCTCCCGCGAGGCCCTGGAAATCGGGGAGGGGTGCACGTCCCAATGTAAGCCATTGCGCCCGGTGTGTCAACGAAAGCCCCGGGGCGCGAGGAACGGCTTGGCCCCGGGGCCGTGGTTCCCTATTTCACTTTCTGGGCGACGCCGCCGGCGATGGCGCGGTCGAGGAGGGCGTCGAGCTTGGCCCTGGCCTCGCGCGCGGCGGCCCGCTGCTGGCGGCTCAGCTCGCGCTGCTGCTCGCCCAGCCGGCGCTGCTGCTCGCCAAGCTCGCGTTGCGGCTCTCCCAGCTCGCGCTGCCGGCGGCCGAGCTCGCGCTGCTGCTCGCCGAGGCGGTGCATCTCGGCGGCGAGCTTCTGCTGTCGCTTCTCCAGCTCGTCGCGGCGCGCCTCGCGGGCGGCGGCCCCGCCCTTTCCGGGGTCGGCGTCGTCGGCGTCTTCGGCCTCGAGCTTGGCCTGCTCCGCGCCGAGGCGCCCCTGCTCGGCGCCGAGCTTGCCCTGCTGCGCGCCGAGGTCTCCCTGGCGGCTGCCGAGCTCGCCCTGCCGGGCGCCGAGCTCGCCCTGCTTCGCGCCCAGCTCGCCTTGCTTGGCGCCCAGCTCGCGCTGCGGCCGGAAGATCTCGCGGACCTCGTGCAGCGTCGCGGCGTCGCGGATCACGTACTCCTTGCCGTCGTGCCGCATCCACAGCAGGTCGCCGCCGCCGCCCTCCTGCTGCAACTTGCGGGCGCGCTCGATGCTGGTCCAGTCACCGCTCATCGTGACGTCGGACTTGCCGTGCAGGAAGACATAGAAGTCGCCATGGCTCCGCTCGGACCGCTCCGCCGAGCGCTCCGACGAACGGTCCGCCGACCGCTCGGCAGCCTCCGCGCCGGCCGGATCGTCCGCGGCGTCCGCATCGTCGGGATCGGCCGGCTCGCCCTTGACGACGGGAGCCTGGCTCCCGAGGGAAGCAAGCCGCGTCGCGGGGGCGACGAGCGGGGCCGGGGTGGCGGCGACGGCCGGGGCTGCGGCGACGGTCGGGGTGACGGGGACGGCCGGGGCGGCGGCGGCTGGAGTGGCGGCGATGGCTGGGGTGGCGGCGACGGCTGGGGTGACGGGGATGGCCGGGATGGCGGGGACGGCCGGGGTGGTGACCGCGGCGGCGGTGACGATGCGCAGCGGCACCAGGGCGGCCGCGGCGAGAAGAGCGAGCAGGGAGAAGCCCGCGCGGCGCAGGCGTGCCGGACGGCGCGGGGCAGCTGGCTGGTGGTGCTGAAGCATCTCGAGTCTCCTCTTGAGCTGCTGCAAGGAAGCGGCGGCGCCGCCGACGGTGGCGGCGCTGGCGGAGGCTGCCGCGAGGTGCGTGGACCGTGGGCAGCCGATCGGGGAGCGGGCGCCGAGGCGCAGAAGCAGGCGCCCGTAGCTCGCCGGCGCCGCGCCGAGGAGGCGCAGCACGGCGGCGTCGCAGGCCGCCTCGCGGGCGAGGCCGTACTCGCGCGCCGCCAGCGCCGCCGGCGGCAGGAAGAAGAAGAGCCGCGCGGCGGCCGCGGGGATCCACCCCCAGAGCAGGTCTCGGCGGCGGACGTGCATCAGCTCGTGCGCCAGGGTCATCGCCAGCTCCTGGCGAGACAGGCGCTCGAGCCCGTCGGCCGGCAGCACCACCACCGGACGCAGCGCGCCCGCGGTGAGCGGCGCCGTCAGCTCGGCCGAGCTCGGCGCGGCACGCAGCTCGATCGGCGCCAGGCCCAGCGAGCTGGCGAGATCCGCGGCGAGCCGCAGGACCGCCGCGTCGCGCACCGGCGCCGAGCGCGCCAGGAAGCCGCGCACGCGCCGCAGCTCGCGCGCCGTCCCGGCGGCATGGCGCAGCACGCCGGCAGCCCAGAGACCGAGGAGGCCCAGCATCCACCAGGGCGCCGCGGGGGACGCGGGCGCAGCAGGGGGCGAAGGCGCCGCGGGGAACGCGGGCGCCGCGGGGCGCGGGCCGGCGGCAGCAAGGACCAGCCCGGAGGGGCGCCCGGTGCGCGCGGTGCGGGCTGCGCCGGCCGCTGCTGGAACGGCGCCTGCGGGTCGCGCGCCGCGCGCCGCGTCGGCCGGCGCCGAGACGCCGCCCGGGAAACCTGTCGCAAGGATCGGCGCCGTGGCCTGCGCCGGCGCCGCCGGCGATGCGAGCCAGCCGGCTGCCGCGGCGGCCGCGGGGGGCAGCAGCGGCAGCGCGACCGGCGCCGGCCAGGCCAGGCCGAGCAGCAGCTTGAGACAGGCGAGCCACCAGAGAGCGCAGCGCAGGCCGGCGGGCAGGCGCGGCGCCAGGCGGCAGAGCAGCCAGACCGAGAGCACGAAGAGCGTTCCCATCAGGCTGGCTTGCGCGAGCTGGCGCAGCAGCGCCGGCGCGGACGCGAGGGACGTGGCCACCCGGGGCGTCAGCAATGCCGGCGCGAGGGACGCGGTCGCCAGGTGAAGCGCTGCCGGCAGCGGCGTGTACATGATTCAGGGCTCCTGGCGCTGCGAGTGCAGCTTGGCGATCAGCCGCTCGAGCTCGGCCAGCTCCTGGTCGCTCACCTCGGCAGACTCGACGAGGTAGCTCACGAAGGGGGAGAGCGATCCGTCCAGGGTCTTCTCGACGAAGCTGTGCACCGCTCCGCGCAGCAGCTCCCCCGAGGACCTCGGCGACGAGTACTGGAAGACCCCGCCGACCCGCCGCCGCTCGAGGTGGCCCTTGGCGCGCAGCCGATCCATCATCGTCAGCACCGTCGACCGCGCCAGCCCCCGGTCCGCGCCGAACCCCTCCACCGCCTGCGCCACCGTCACCGGCCCCTGCTCCGCGACGTACCGCAGCAGCGCCAGCTCCTGATCGCCAATCGACTTCGCCGTCACCATGACCTCCTGCCCGTCCTGCTGTCATCCAGGCTGACGACAGCTGTAGTCAAGCAGCATCGTACTCCTGACTACAGCCGTCGTCAAGGGGGGCCCGGGGCGCCCACCGCCCGCGAGGCCCGTCACGCCATGAAAGGGAGTACGCGGCAGCAGCACGGAGGGTTCCACGGCGTCGCCGGCCACCCGGGGGAGGTGCCGGCAGCATCCGCAAGCGCCTGCCGGGTAGTGGGTCCGTTTCCCTCGGCGTCCCCGTGGGCTATGGCCGCGACTGCGGGGCCGTAGGAAATTGGCCCCTCGCCCAAGGGGACTCCGAGGCAAATCGATCCACTACCGACGTTGCCAGCTCCACCTCCCGACCCGTGTGCTAGCAATTTGATAGCAGATCCACCGTGAGCTCTCGCCAGCGGACGCGGAGCCGCACCTGCGTAGTCCCTCCCGACGAGATCAATGGACGGAGGGGAGGAGGCCAGGGCCGCGGGGGGCGGATCTCCTCGCTGCCGACCTTTGGGCGAGGCGCCGCATTCCACCACCCCCTCCGCATCCACGACCCCCAGCGCCTCGCCCAAAGGGAGGCAGCGAGGAGATCCGCCGCCCACGGGCCCGGGTCGGAGGGGGATTCCCCGTAGGCGCCTGTTGTAGAGTCGGAGAGCTGGCGGACGCCGCGCGCGAGCTGCTGGCTGGAGGGGGCTTGCTGTCATGGTCAGCGCTGTCATCCTGC
>DATNKH010000377.1:0-6248 GCA_035603475.1 Thermoanaerobaculia bacterium | reverse complement strand
GGAAAACCCCGGCAGCCCGTGCGCGGAAGATCCGAGGCACGGGCGCCGCCGGGAGGTCAGAAGGAGTACCGGACGCGTCCGGCGATCTCGCGCGGCGGGATGACGTGGGTGCCGCCGAAGGTGGACATGAAGTTGTAGAGGCCCTGCTTGTCGAAAGCGTTCAGCAGGTCGAGCTGCAGCTCGAACGGCACCCCGTACTGCTTGAGATGCGAGCCCAGGGAGAAGTCCCAGACCATGCGCGACTTGACGCGGGTCGGATTGGTGTTGAAGTTGATGAAGGGCTCGGCGTAGGCGGTGTCGGGGCCGCCCGCGAGGACGTCCGCCGGGCTGTTGGCGTGCGTCACCAGGCCCGAGTCGTAGCGCTGCGTCACGCCGGTCCAGAAGCCGCTGCCGGGGATGTCCCAGAACAGGCCGAGCTGCTCCTGCAGCTTCTGGTCGTGATCGATCAGGAAGGGCCCCTGGCTGATGTCCAGTGGCGAGGCATTGATGAACAGGCCGCCGACCAGCGGCGGGTCGTAGAGCGCGTGCACGTGGCCGAGCGAGAGGTAGCCGCGCAGGCCGTTCCACGGCCCGCCGTCGAATCGCACGTTCCAGCCGGAGAGGTCGCCGCCCTTGAAGTTGAGCGGGAAGACGATGCCGGTGTTGAAGAACTGGTCCTGGTCGGCGGTGAACTGGACCTGGCGCTTCCAGTACGAGACGTCGACGCGCAGCTTGCTGCCGATGCCTTGCTGGATGCCGGCGTTGATGGAGTTGTGATGCTCGGAGCGGTTGAACAGGTGGCCGAAGCCGGCGAGCGCCGAGGCCTGCACGTCCGGCGGCACCAGCGAGGACGCCTGGGCGGAAGAGGACAGCAGGATGTTCTCGTACTCGGGGGTGATGAACATCTTGTCGTAGGACGCGCGCACCACGGTGTTGGTCTGCGGGATGTAGTAGGCGGCGCCGATGCGCGGCTGCAGCTGGCTCTCGGTGAGGAACAGCTGGTTGTTGTCGTAGCGCAGGCCGGCGTTGATCGTCAGGTTGTGCCAGTGGAAGGTGTCCTGCGCGTAGCCCGCGACGTAGCGGCCGGTGCGGTTGCCGTCGAAGACGAACGGCGAGCCGCCGCGGGTGCCGTCGTACGGCGCCAGGTTGGGGTTGTAGCCGGGCTGCGTCGGGTCGTTCAGGGTGGGATCGGTGATCAGGAAGCTGAAGTGCTCGACGATCGGGAAGCGCTTGGCCTGCACCCCGACCTTGATCTCGTTGCTGGCGATGTCTTTCGACGCCGAGGCGCTGAGGCCCTGGTTGTCGAGCTTGCGGTTCTGGGTCGCGATCACCGGCGTGTCGTTGGGCGAGCCGAGCAGCTGCAGGCGGTTGTCGCGCGCGTAGACCTGCCCCTCGGCGACCATGTCGCCGGAGAAGATGTGCTGGTAGCCGGCGTTCAGGTTCCAGTCGCGGGAGTGAACGCGCTCGTTCTGCCCGGCCGCTTCCTGCGACGGCAGGTTGGTGACGTCGCGCTGGGTGTTGCCGCCGTTGGCGGTGAAGCGGAAGGAGTCCGAGCCGTTGCCCATGCCTGGCAGCAGGTCGTAGCGGAAGAAGCCGCGCAGCGTGTCGCCGTGGTTGTGGAAGTTGTCGAAGGTCACCGGGTCGAGGAAGCGGTCCGAGCTCGTGCCGTCGAGGTTCAGGAACGCGCCGGACTGCTTGCCGCCCAAGCCCACGCCGACGTTGCCCTCGTAGGTGTTGAAGCTGCTGGCGCCGAAGCTGGCGTCGCCCTTCAAGCCGTGCTGGCCCAGCGCCGACTTGGTGGTCAGGTTGATGACGCCATAGGCCTTCTCGCCGTACTCGGCCGGCACGCCGCCGGTGACGATCTCGATCCCCTGCGCGACCGCCGGGTTGAGGGAGTTGGAGAAGGTGATGCCGACCTGGTCGCCGATCGACTGGCCGTCGATGACCAGCAGCTGCTGCGAATGGCCGCCCTGGAAGTGGTAGCGGCCGTTCTCGTCCTTGCTGAAGCCGGGCGCGGAGGTGACGATGGACTCGAAGGCGCGCGAGGCGACGGCGGCGGGGAAGCGCTGGATCAGCGACTTGTCGATATCGGTATGGGTCGTCGATTCGTCCGTCTCGAGCGCGACGTTCTCTTTCTCGGCCGTGACGTTGATGGTCTCGGACAGTGCCGCCGAGAGGTGGAGGTCGTGGACGACCGGCACGCTGCCGCGCACGTCGACGTCGACGTGGGCCTCCTTGAAGCCCTCGAGCTCGGCGCGCAGGTGATAGGGGTTGTTCGGGATGTTGTACAGGACGTAGGTGCCGTCGTTGCCGGAGACGGTCTGCTGCGAGAAACCGGTCAGGTCGTTGGTGAGGCTCACCGTGACGCCAGGCAGCGGCGAGTCGCCGGGGTCGAGGACGCGGCCGCGGACCACGCCGGCCAGCGCGGCGGCCGGCAGCGCGAGCGAGAGCGCGATGGCGGCCAGCGGCGCCAGGAGGACGAAGGTCGCGCGGCGAAGGACCCGCGGGACGCGGCGCGCGAGCACGGATGGATCGGACATCGAAATCTCCCAGAAGAGCTGCAACTCCCGCGGCGCCGTCGATGGGTCGCCGCGAGATGGTTGGCGTTGGTGGCCCGGCGCGCAGCGCCGTCTCGGGAGACGGCCGCACGCTCCGGAGAGAGCCGCAGGTCCACGCGGGACGTGCGGCCCTGACGCGAAGCGGAGCGCCGGCGGGCCACCGGCCGGCGGGCTAGAGCCGCCCGCAGGCCGGGTCGATTTACAGACGGGGAGAGGTCAGGCGGCCGGCGGAGCGCGGGCGCCGTCGGGGCGCAGCGACTTCCGCAGCGGCGTCACCGCGGCGGCGGGTGGCAGCGACCGTGCGGCAAGGGGAGTCGAGAGGGAGGCGGCAGGCGCCAGGTGAGCGCCGCTGCCCTGCAAGCTGTTCAGGCAGGCGGCGCAGGGCGGGCGCGGCACCGCCCTCGCCTCTTCGGCGTGCGGCAGGGCGCCGGGATGGTTGGCGCCCGGGCAGTAGAAGTCCTGGTGGCCGGCGAGGCCGGCGATCGGGTCGGGGGCTTCGCCGGCGGGATGGATCTCCAGCCCGCCCAGCAGCACCAGCGCGCCCAGCAGTGCCGCCGAGCCGACCCGGGCCACGGATCGGGCGCGCCATCCGGTGCGCGCAGACCCGGCACT
The DNA here is from genome assembly GCA_035603475.1 of Thermoanaerobaculia bacterium. Taxonomy (GTDB): domain Bacteria; phylum Acidobacteriota; class Thermoanaerobaculia; order Multivoradales; family UBA5704; genus JASLEW01. Next base: position 3,099 of record DATNKH010000377.1, on the reverse strand, counting down.
GCTGGGAGAAGTGCCTGCCATGGCGCCGGAATAGTAGCAGATCCTCGCCCCCTCCTTACCGCCAGCCAATCAGCAGTCCCCCGGAAAGGTCGAGCGCTCGGCCGGTTCCGTGTCCGAAGAAAGCATGGTGTTCATCGCGCCATGCTACACCTGCATCACTTGGGACGACGGGATCCTCCGCGATCGTGCGGGCTCGTTGCCGACCTATCGCTTCTGAGTTTCAGCACCCGGTTGACAGAATTTGATACCTGTGATTTTATTCTTTGATGATTCCAAATGCCTGGCACGGAACGAACCTGACACAGGGTCCGTGCGGGCACGTGAAGCAGCCACCCGGGGAGAGGGTTCGGAGCGGCGATCTGCTCGTTCGCCGTGGCCGGGCCTTGGCCCTCCTCGCCTGTCTCAGCGCCACGCCCGGTGCTGCATTGGAAGCGGCGGCGACCGGGCCGCACGGCCCGCTGGCCGATGCCGAGATCGAGGCCCGCTTCCGGTGCCCGGAGAGCTACGCCACCGATGAGGAGCGCACCACCGCGCAGCAAGAGCTGTCGAGCGCGATCGCCCTCCGTCACCCACAATGGACGCATCGCCAGGGCGAAGACCTCAGGCAACGCCTGCTCGCGGCTCACCAGTGCACCGGGAGGTTCGAGGAGACCGTCGTCGTCACCAGCAAGCTCGAAGACGTGACCAGCGAGATCGTCCCGAGCCTCGGCGCCACGGTGCACACGATCGGCCGCGATCAGATCGACGCCCTGCCGCAGGGAGACGACGCCCCCTTTCAGCAGGTCCTGCTGCGCAGCCCGGGCGTGGTGCAAGACTCCTTCGGGGAGGTCCACGTTCGGGGCGAGCATGGCAATCTCCAGTACCGCATCAACGGCATCCTCCTCCCCGAGGGACTCAACGGCTTCGCCCAGGAGGTCGATACCCACTTCGTGGAATCCGTCAGCCTCACGGACGGCACTCTCCCCGCCGAATTCGGTTTCCGAAACTCCGGGATCGTGGACGTCACGACCAAGACCGGCGACAAGCTCCGCGGCGGCGAAGCCAGCTTTTATGGCGGCAGCCATGGCCTGCTCCAGCCGAGCCTCCAGTACGGAAACAGCGCTGGGAAGCTCGATCTCTACGTCTCGGGCTCGTTCAAGGCGACCGGTCTCGGCGTCGAGAACCCCACTTCCGGTGCGAACCCCCTCCACGATGCATCCGATCAGGGCCGGGGCTTCGGCTACCTCTCGTATCAGATCGACCCGGCCAGGCGCCTCAGCCTGCTCTTCAACGTCAGCGCCGGCCAGTTCCAGATCCCGGACACACCTCGCCTCGTCCCGCGCTTCTTCATCGCGGGTGCCCCGCCTCCCGATTCCGCCACGCTCAACGAAGGGCAGCGTGAGCAGAACGACTACGCCGTGGTCGCCTACCAGGCGAAGGCCGGCGACCTCGGCTACCAGCTTGCCGCCTTCAGTCGTTATGGCCGCATCGCTTTCACTCCCGATACGCTTGGCGACCTTGCCTTCAACGGCGTCGCGAGCCGCGTCGCCGAGAGTGCCCTCTCGACCGGCACGCAGCTGGACGCCTCCCGTCCGTTGGGCGGGAGCCACACGCTGCGCTTCGGCGTCCTCGTCACCGACGAGAGCACCGGCCGGGACACCGCAGCCGCGGTCCTGCCGGCGACAGCCGCCGGCCGTCAGCTCTCCGGCGTGCCCTTGCAGGTCGCCGACGACCACGCGCTTCACGGCCTGCTCACGGGCCTTTATCTCCAGGACGAGTGGCACCCCTTGAAGGCGGCGACCGTCAATTACGGGCTCCGCTTCGACCGCGCCGACGCCATCCTGCACGAAAGCCAGCTGAGCCCCCGGTTGAACGTCGTCTGGAGGATCGATGGCCCGACCACCGTCCACCTCGGCTATGCTCGCTACTTCACGCCGCCGAGCCTGCAGTTCATTTCGCCGTCGAGCGTGGCGCTCTTCCAAGGCACCACCAACGCCCCACAGACGTTCGCCGATTCCCCTCCCCGCGCCGAACGCGCCGACTACTACGACCTCGGCTTCACCCGCGAGCTCGGCCCCGGCTGGACGCTCAGCTTCGACAGCTTCGAGAAGATCGCCAAGAACCTGATCGATCTGGGCCAGTTCGGCAACGCCATCATCCTCGCCCCTTTCAACTACCGGACCGGGCGCGTCCATGGCCTCGAGCTTTCCACCACGGCCCGCGCCGGCGGCTTCTCCGCGTACGCCAACGCCGCCTATGTCTTCACCCAGGCACGCGACATCGAGTCTGCCCAGTTCGAGTTCCCGGCCGCCGAGCTGGACTACGTCCAGACCCACGACATCCGTCTCGATCACGAAGGAGAGGTGTCGGCCTCCGCCGGCGCGGCCTACAGTCATGGGGCCTCGAGGGCCTTCGCCGACATCCTCTATTGCAGTGGCCTGCGGCGCGGCTTCGCCAACCTGTACAAGCTTCCCGCCTACTACTCCGTCGATCTTGGGTTCGAGCAGACCGTCCCGGTGCCCAACGCCGGCCTTGCCGTGAAGGTCCGCTTCGACGTTGCCAACCTCTTCGATCAGGTCTATCGCCTGCGCGACGGCACGGGTATCGGCATCTCGGCCTCCCAGTACGGTCCCCGCCGCGGCTTCTATGCCGGCGCCGCGCTGCTGTTCTGACTCACTCGGGGTAACCAGGCGTGCGGGGCTGATCGGGCGCCGCTCGCGGCGGTCGCAGCCGCGCCGCCGGTCGCTTATACTCGCCCGCGGTGCAACCCCGGACCCACCTCGCGATCGACCGGCGCCTGTGCGGCGAGCCACTGGACTCCGCGGCGACGGCCGCGGGCACCGCCCGCGTCGGTCTCACCACGGTGCCCGAGATGGCGGCCGACGCGGCCGGCCTGGTGCACGGCGGGTTCGTCTTCGGCCTCGCCGACCACGCCGCGATGCTCGCGGTCAATCATCCGAACGTGGTGCTCGGCAGCGCCGCGGTGCGCTTCCTGCGGCCGGTGACGGTGGGCGAGGGCCTGGTCGCCGAGGCCACGGTCGCCGAGACCGCGGGCCGCCGGAGCCGGGTGATGGTGGAAGTGCGGCGGGTGCCGGACGGCGGCGCCGGCCGCGCGGGTGG
>DATNKH010000376.1:0-13272 GCA_035603475.1 Thermoanaerobaculia bacterium | reverse complement strand
GGGCCCGGGAATCACGCGAGGAACATGGCCCGCCGGCGGCATGCCCAATCCTGAAACCGTCCGGAAGGAGGCCCTCATGCTTTCGCGCCGCAACCACACCGCGCTGCTCGCCGTCGTGCTGCTGCTGCTGTCCAGCGCCCGGCTCTTCGCCCAGGAATGGAAGGGCATCGGCCGGCTCCAGGGGATCGTCACCGACGAGAGCGGCCAGCCGATCGAAGGCGCCAAGGTCACCTTGCGCGCGGGCGATCAGACGCCGAAGCCCGAGTCTTCCGGGCCGCCCCCGATCACGACCGACAAGCACGGCAAATGGTCGATGCTCGGCCTCACCGGCGGGACCTGGGCCGTGCTCATCGAGAAGGACGGCTACATCACCTCCGAGGGGCGGCTGAAGGTCGCGGAATCGGGTCCGCCGCAGCAAGCGGTGACGATCAAGCTCAAGGCGATCCCGAAGGAGCAGGCCCAGGCCCAGGCGGCGCCGAAGGAGCCGACCAAGGAGAGCAAGGCGAACGAGGCGATCAACGCCGGCAACGCCGCCCTGCAGGCGGACAAGTACGCCGACGCGCGCGCCAGCTACGAGCAGGCACTCGCCCTGCTCGATCCGGCCAAGCCGGAGCACGCGCCCGTGTACGTGGCGGTGCTGCGCGCCATCGCCAGCACCCATTACCGCGAAGCCGGCCAGGCCAAGAGCAAGGACGCGAAAGCGGCCGCGATGGACCGGTCGGTCGTGACGCTCAAGAAAGCGCTCGAGATCAAGCCCGACGACCCGGAGACGCTGCAGCTGCTGGTCAACGTCCTGGTCGACGCCGGCCGCGAAACGGAAGCGCAGACCTACCTGGCGAAGCTGCCGCAGGGGACCAAGCTCGATCCCGAGAGGCTGATCAACGTCGGAATCAAGTACTACAACACGAAGCAGATCGACAAGGCGCTCGAAGAGTTCAACCGGGTCATAACCGACAACCCGAACCTCGCGGAGGCCTATTACTACCGCGGCCTGGTCTATCTCAACAAGGGCAAGGTCCCCGAGGCCAAGGCCGACTTCCAGAAGCTGCTGGCGCTCGATCCCAAGAACAAGTTCGCCAAAGAGGCTCAGGATTACCTGAAGAACTTGTGACCCGTCTTCAACAGAGCCGCCCGGCGCCCCCGATGAGTCAGCGGCCCGCGCTGGCTGGCGCGGCGGCGATTACGGCTATCCTGCTGGGCGGCGCCGTCAGCCTCTTCGCGGGCGCCGGCGCCGCGCCCCCGGGCTCGGCGCGAGGTGCCGCCGCGGCCGCGGCGGTGGGCCCGTCCCTCGCCGGCGTGGACGTCGTGCTGATCACCGTCGACACGCTGCGCGCCGACGCCCTGGGCTTCTCCGGCAACCGCCTGGCCGAGACCCCGACGATCGATCGGCTGGCAAGGGCCGGCAGGGTCTTCCCGGACGCTCACGCCCACAACGTCGTCACCCTGCCGTCCCACGCCAACATCCTGACCGGGCTCTATCCCTACCAGCACGGAGTGCGCGAGAACGCCGGCTTCAAGCTGGCGCCGTCCGTCCCGACGCTGGCCACCTGGCTGCGGCGGGCCGGCTATGCCACCGGCGCCTTCGTCGGCGCCTACCCGCTGGATGCGCGCTTCGGCCTCGGCAGCGGCTTCGACCTCTACGACGACGCCTTCCCGCGTGGCTCGAACGCCGACCAGTATCGTCTTTCCGAGCGCCGCGGCGACCAGGTGGTGCGGCCCGCCCTCGCCTGGTGGCGGTCGCATCGGGCCAACCGGCGCTTCCTCTGGGTTCACCTCTATGACCCCCACGCTCCCTACGAGCCGCCGGAACCGTTCGCCACCCGCTTCCGCGAGCACCCCTACCTCGGAGAGGTGGCTGCCGCCGACTCCTTCCTCGCTCCCCTCCTCACCCCCTTCCTCGACGGCAAGGAGAAGCCGGCGCTGATCGTCTTCACCGCCGACCACGGCGAATCGCTCGGCGAGCACGGCGAGCTGACGCACGGCCTCTTCGCCTACGAGGCGACGCTCAAGGTCCCGCTGGTGCTCTGGGGACCCGGCGTGCGCCCGGGACGGGACCCGCGGCCGGCCCGCCACGTCGACATCGCGCCGACGGTGCTCGCGGCGCTGCGGCTGCCCATCCCGCCGGGCCTGCCGGGCCGCTCGCTGCTCGCGCCGGCGCCGCCGGCCGACGCCGTGCCGAGCTACTTCGAGTCGCTCAGCTCCAACCTGACCCGCGGCTGGGCGCCGCTGCGCGGTACGCTCCGCAGCGACAGGAAGCTGATCGACCTGCCGCTGCCGGAGCTCTACGACCTGCGGGACGATCCGAGCGAAGAGCGCAACCGCTACGACCAGGACCGCCCCACCGCCCGAGCGCTGGCGGCGCTGCTGCCCGCGGAGTCGGCATGGCCGCCGGCCAGGGGCAAGGTCACGAGCGAGGAAGAGGCCCGTCTCCGCAGTCTCGGCTACTCGACCGCCACCGCCTCGCGCCCTCCCGGCTACGGCCCCGGCGACGACCCGAAACGGCTGGTCAAGATCGATTTCGAGCTGCACCTCGCCATGGGCAAGTACCAGGAGCGGCAGTTCGGGGAGGCGGTCAGCCTCTACCGCAAGGTGATCGCCGAGCGCCCGACGACGCTCGAGGCCTACGAGCACCTGGCGATGTCGCTGCGCCAGCTCGAACGGCACGACGAAGCCATCGCGGCGCTCGAGAGCGCCGTCGCGAAGGGCCTGGGCGGCGAGGTGCTGCACCGCGAGCTGGGCCTCGCGCTCTGCGATGCCGGCCGGCCGCGCGAGGCCGTCGCCGTCCTGGCGCCGATGGCCGGCGCGGGCGGCCCGGAGACCGTCACCGCCTACGGCGTCGCGCTGGGGGACGCCGGCCGCTACCCGGAGGCGATCGCGGAGCTGCGCAAGGCCCAGGCAGCGTCGCCTCACGATCCCGCGCCGCTCGAGGACCTGGGCGTGATCAGCCTGCGCATGGACCGCCCGGCCGAGGCGCAGCGCTATCTCGAGAGCGCCTTGAAGCTCAACGACCAGCTGCCGGTGTCCTGGAACACGCTGGGGGTCGCGCTCTTCCGCCAGCAGCGGACCCGCGAGGCGCTGGACGCCTGGGAGCGCGCGGTGGCGCTCGACGCGCGCCAGTACGATGCCCTCTACAACATCGGCCTGGTTGCCGCCGAGGCCGGCCGGCACCAGCAGGCGGCCAAGGCGCTGGCGCGCTTCGTCGACACCGCCCCGGCGGCTCGCTTCGGGACCGAGATCGCCAAGGCCCGTGCCCTGCTGCAGCACCTCGGAGGTTGAGGGGACGATGCCGCGGGAAGCGCCAGGCCGCCCGAACGGATGGGCCGGCGGCCGCAAGCGGCCGGATTCCCGGAGGAGCACGCGGCGCGGCGCGGCTGCCCGGGGGGTGATCCTCGTCCTCGCCGCCGCCGCCGCCGCGTCGGGCTGCCGCCGCCCGCCCGCCGCGGCGACGTTCCCGGGCGCGCCCATCGTGCTGATCTCGATCGACACCCTGCGCTCCGACCACCTGCCGGTGTATGGCTACAAGGGGGTGTCCACGCCGGCGATCGATGCGCTGCGGCGCGATGCCCTGCTCTTCGAGCGCGTCTATTGCCACTACCCGATGACCCTGCCGTCGCACGTCTCGCTGCTCACCGGCGAGCTGCCGCCGGTCAACGGCGTGCGGGACAATTCGGGGTTCCCGTTCGACAGCTCCCGGCACACCTTCCTGCCGCGGCTGCTCAAGCAGGCCGGCTACGACACCGGCGCAGTGGTCTCCGCCGCGGTGCTCGCCGCCGGCACCGGGCTCGCCGGCGGCTTCGACTTCTACGATGACCGGATGCCGGCGGCCGCCAATCTCGGCAACGAGGCGAAGCGGCCGGGCGGCGAGAGCGTACGCGCGGCACTTGGCTGGGTGCGGAGCCGCGCCGCCGGCCATCCCTTCTTCCTGTTCCTTCATCTCTACGAGCCGCACGCGCCCTACGACCCTCCCGAGCCGTTCGCCTCGCGCTATCCGGCATCGCGGTATGACGGCGCGATCGCCGCCGCCGACGCGGCGGTCGGCGAGCTGCTCGACGAGCTCAGGCGTCTGCAGATCTACGACCGCGCCGTGGTCATGCTGCTCTCCGACCACGGCGAGGGCCTGGGCGAGCACGGCGAGCAGCAGCACGGCATGTTCCTCTATCGCGCCACGCTGCAGGTGCCGCTGCTGCTCAAGCTGCCAGGCTCCCGGATGGGCGGCGGCAGCGTGCAGGCGCCGGCGCAGCTGATCGACGTGGCACCCACCCTGGCTCGCCTCGCGGGAGCCCCGGTGCCGGCCGGCCTCGCGGGGAAGAGCCTGCTCGATCTCGCCGGTCCGGCGGGACGCGCGGGCCCGGGCGCACGCACCTCGGAGGCCGGCGCGGCCGGGCCGGCCGAGGCGAGCGAGCGGAACATCTATGCGGAGACGCTGGGCCCGCGGCTGCACTACGGCTGGAGTGAGCTGACCTCGCTGATCGTGGGACGGCTGCACCTCGAGGACGGGCCGGAGCCCGAGCTGTTCGATCTCACGGCCGATCCTGGCGAGGTCCGCAACCGGCTGGCCGAGGAGCGCCGCGGCTTCGCCGCGATGCGCCAGGCGATCCGCGGCATCTACCGGCCGCCCGAGCCGCCGCGGCCGGTCGACGCGGAGACCGCCACCAGGCTCGCGGCGCTCGGCTACGTCGCCGCCACCGGCGCTCTGCCAAGGGGGCCGCTGCCTGATCCGCGCAGCCGGCGCGCGGAGCTGGCGACCCTCGAGTCCGCGATGCTCGCGGTCGAGGAGAGGCGCTGGGCGGCGGCCGCGCCGCTGTTCGAGCAGCTGCTGCGGGCCAACCCGCGGATGTCGGACGTCTGCATCCTGCTGGCCTCGGTCTATGAGCACCTCGGCCGCGGCCGGGAGGCGGCCGAGAGCTACAAGCGCGCGGTGGAGGCGGCGAACCGCGCGCCGGTGGCGGCGCTGATCGCGGCGCGGGCGCTCCTGAAGCTCGGGCGGCTCGACGACGCGCAGGCGCTGGCGGCGCTGGCGCGAGACGCCGACCCGGCCGCGGCCGCGGCGCTCGGCGTCGAGATCGCCCTGGCCCGGAACGATCTGGACGCGGCGCTGGCGGAGCTGCGGCGCGGCGGCGGCCTTCCGGCGCAGCCTCCGGGGCCGGCAGGGACGGCGGCCGCGGGGGACACCCCGGAGAGCCTGCGCCGCGCGGTCGGGATGGCGCTCGCGGATGCGGGCAGGTCCCAGGAGGCCCTTGCCCTGCTCGCACCGCTCGCCGGCAGCGCCGATCCGGCAACGCTCGACGCGCTGGCCGTCGCGCTCAGCGAGACCGGCCGCGATGCCGAGGCGGCCGCGGTCGCCGGCAAGGTGCTGGCAGGCGCGCCGCGCGACGCGCGCGCCCACCAGATCCTGGGGACGGTGGCGCTGCACCGGGACGACGCGGCGGAGGCGCGGCGCCAGCTCGAGCTCGCGGTGCAGCTCGATCCGCGCCTGGCGGTCGCATGGAACACGCTCGGCGTCGCCCGCCTCCGGCTCGAGGGCCCGGTCGCCGCTCTGGGCGCCTGGCAACAGGCGGTCGCGATCGCGCCCGACTACTGGGAAGCGCTCTACAACATCGGCCTGGTGAGCGCCGCGGTGGGTAGGAAGGCAGAGGCGCGGAAGGCGCTGGAGCGCTTCGTCGCCAAGGCGCCGCCCAGCCTCTTCGGGCCCGACCTGGCCAAGGCCAGGTCGCTGCTGCGAGAGCTCGCGGGATGAGTCGCGGAGCGCGGCCATCCAGGCCTTTGTTATAGTTCCGCCGGTGAATGCCGTCCCCAACAGATCCCCCCGGAGGCTCCCGTGAAACGTAACCCGTTGCTCCTGGCATCACCCCTCGTCCTGTTCGCGGCGCTCGTCGCCCTGCTCGCCACCAGCCGCGCCGCGATGCCCGCGATGTCCGCGATGCCCGCGGCGGCGGCCGGGGCGCCGCCGGCGCAGGTCCTGTACGCCCCCGACCCCGATCCCGGCATCGACACCCTGGGCGCTCGCGAGCGAGCGGAGCGCGCCAACGCGGGGAAGCTCCAGGTCTTCCATGACTTCCAGTTCCACGACCGCCTGCCGGAGAGCGGCATCACCTTCGTGCACCAGATCGTGGACGACGCCGGCAAGACCTACAAGGCGGCGCACTACGATCACGGCAACGGCATCGTCGCGGCCGACGTGGACGGCGACGGACTGATCGACGTCTACTTCCTCAACCAGCTCGGCGGCAACCAGCTGTGGAAGAACCTCGGGCACGGCAAGTTCAAGAACATCACCGAGGAGGCGGGCGTCGGCCTGCCCGGCCGCATCTCGGTCTCCGCCACGTTCGCCGACATCAACAACGACGGCTGCCCGGACCTCTACGTCACCACGGTGCGCGGCGGCAACGCGATGTTCCTGAACGACTGCCACGGGCATTTCAAGGACATCACCAAGGAGGCCGGGCTCGAGTACGTCGGCCACTCGTCCGCGGCGTTGTTCTTCGACTACGACCGGGACGGCCTGCTCGACCTGCTGCTGGTCAACGTCGGCAAGTACACGACCGACGAGAAGGGCCGCGGCGGCTATTACGTCGCCTACGCCGATGCCTTCCATGGCCACCTCCATCCCGAGCGCACCGAGTATTCGGTGCTGTACCACAACGACGGCCACAATCATTTCCACGACGTGACGAAGGAGACGGGGCTGGTGGACGGCTCGTGGAGCGGCGACGCCACGATCGCCGACTTCAACGGCAGCGGCTGGCCCAGCGTGTACCTGCTCAACATGCAGGGACCGTCCCATTACTGGGAGAACGAGGGCGGCAAGCGCTTCGTCGACAAGACCGCCCAGTACTTCCCCAAGGTCCAGTTCGGCAGCATGGGCGTGAAGTCGTTCGACTACAACAACGACGGCCTCATGGACCTCTTCATCACCGACATGCATTCCGACATGCTGCAGGAGGTGGCGCCGCAGGACGAGAAACGCAAGATCGACTGGCATCCCGCCGATCTCAAGGGCGCCGCCCACTTCTTCGGCGGCGAGGTCGACCGCTTCATCTTCGGCAACGCCTTCTGGAAGAACCTCGGCGGCGGCAAGTTCCAGGAGGCCTCCGACGAGCTCGGGTTGGAGAACTACTGGCCCTGGGGCGTGAGCGTCGCCGACCTCAACGCCGATGGCTGGCAGGACGTGCTGATCACCGCCAGCATGAACTATCCCTTCCGCTACGGCGTCAACTCGCTGCTGCTGAACAACCGCGGCCAGGAGTTCCGCGACGCCTCCTTCCTGCTCGGCGTCGAACCCCGGCGGGGCGGCCAGACCCGCAAGCCCTGGTTCACGCTCGACTGCTCGGGCGCCGACCAGCAGCACCAGCTCTGCAAGGGCAAGACCGGGCAGGTGACGGTGTACGGCACCCTCGGCACGCGCTCCGCGGTCATCTTCGACGCCGACAACGACGGCGCCCTCGACATCATCACCAACGAGTTCAACGCGGCGCCGCAGGTCTTCATGAGCGATCTCGCCGAGAGACGGAAGATCCACTGGCTGAAGCTCCACCTCGTCGGCAAGCAGTCCAACCGCGACGGCATCGGCGCCGTGGTCAAGGTCACCGCCGGCGGCATGACGATGACGCAGGTGATGGACGGCAGCTCGGGGTACCTGTCGCACTGCGCCCTGCCGCTGTACTTCGGCATGGGGGACGCGGCGGCGGCGGACCGGGTCGAGGTGCGCTGGCCGTCGGGCACGGTACAGACGCTCGCCGGCCCGATCGCTGGCAACCGGATGCTGGACGTCGTCGAGGCGCCTGCTCGGGGCCGGTAGTTGATGCGGTCGATCGTTCGTGGACTGCTGCTAGCAGGAGTGGCCTGCTCGAGCTTTGGCGCCCCAGACCTGGCCGGAGGGCTCGCCGGCACCCCGCAGGCCAGTGCCGGCCCCGCCCCGCCACTGGGTGCCAAGCGAGCTCCCGGAGGTGCCATCTTCTCCGATCGCGCAGCCGAGGCAAGTCTCATCTTCAGTCACCTCAACGGCGCCACCGGGAAGCTCTACATGCCGGAGATGATGGGCCCCGGGGTCGCCCTCATCGACTACGACAACGACGGCAGGATGGACGTCTTCCTGGTCCAGGGCGGGCCGCTGGGGCCGGACGCGAAGCCGGACCCGGCGCATGGCTCGCGCCTGTTCCACAACGACTCCTGGACCGGACCGGACGGCAAGCGCCATCTCCACTTCACCGACGTCACCGCGAAGAGCGGCATCCGCCCCGCCGGCTACGGCATGGGGGTCGCGGTGGGCGACTACGACAACGACGGCTACCCCGACCTCTACCTGACCGGCCTGGGCTGGGCGCAGCTGTGGCACAACAACGGCGACGGCACCTTCACCGACGTCACCGCGAAGTCCGGCACCGCCAATCCGCACTGGGGTGTCAGCGCGACCTTTTTCGACTACGACCGCGACGGCTGGCTCGACCTCTACGTCGGCAACTATCTCAATTACTCCTTCGCCACCGCGAAGTCGTGCCGCACCGCCGCCGGGAGGCCCGAGTACTGCGGCCCGGCGAGCGCCGATGCCGTTCCCGGACGCCTGTTCCACAACCGCGGCGACGGCACCTTCGAGGACGTGACGGCGCGCGCCGGCCTCCTCTCGGCATACGGTCCGGGGCTGGGCGTCGTGGCCGACGACTTCGACGGCGACGGCTGGCCCGACCTCTACGTCGCCAACGACGAGAGCGGCAACCAGCTCTGGATCAACCAGCGCGACGGCACCTTCAAGGAGGTGGCGCTCGAGAGCGGCTGCGCGCTGTCGCCCGACGGCAAGCCGCAGGCCAGCATGGGGATCGATGCCGGCGACTACGACGGCGACGGCCGCGACGACCTGGTCATGGACAACCTCACCGGGGAGGGCGACGCCCTCTACCGCAACCTCGGCGGCCAGCTCTTCGACGACGCCTCGCTCGCCAGCGGCCTGCGCCAGGCGTCGCTGCCGTTCACCGGCTTCGGCGCCGCCTGGCTGGACTACGACAACGACTCCTGGCTCGATCTGCTGGTGGTCAACGGCGCGGTGCTGACCATCGAAGCGCAGCGGGTGGCCGGCGACCCGCTGCCGCTGCGGCAGACCAAGCAGCTGTTCCACAACCTGGGCAACGGCAGGTTCGCCGAGGTCTCACGCGAGGCCGGCCCGGCCTTCGCGGTGCCCGAGGTGAGCCGCGGTGCGGCCTTCGGCGACGTCGACAACGACGGTTGGCCCGACGTGGTGGTGGCCAATAGCGACAGCCCCGTGCGCCTGCTGATGAACAACCTCGCGGGCACCGCGCACTGGCTGGGCCTGCGCCTGCTCACCGGCAAGCCCGGCCGGGACGCGCTGGGGGCACGGGTGGAGATCCTGCGCCCCGGCCGGAGGAGCCTCTGGCGCCGCGCCCGCGCCGACGGCAGCTACGCGTCGGCGAACGATCCCCGGGTGCTGGCCGGCCTGGCGGACGGGAAGGCGGTGTCGGGAGTGGTGGTGCACTGGCCGAGCGGGCGGATCGAGGCGTTCGACGCCGGCGCCGTCAAGGTCGACGCCTACACCACGCTGCGCGAAGGGACCGGCAAGACGCGGCCATGAACGCCCGGCGGCGGCTCGCGGCGGACCTCGGGATCCTCGCGATCCTCCTGATCCTCCTGGTCCTCCTGATGATGGGCGGCGCCGCGGCGCTCTCCGGGATGACGACGCAGCCAGTGCCGCGGGTCGATCTCTCGGGCATGGAGCCGGCCGTGCGCCAGCAGATCGAGGCCGCCTACCAGTCGGCCGAGAGGGCGACGACCCTTCCCGCTCCCCAGGCCGCGGCCACCTTCGGCGAGGCCGGCAAGACCCTCATCCGGTACGCGTTGCCGCAGGCCGCCTTGCCGTGCTTCGAGAACGCCGCGGCGCTGGCACCCTCCGACTTCGGCTGGGAGTACCTGGCGGGCGTCGCGGCGCGGCTGCACGGCGATCTCGAGCGCGCCAGCGTCCATTTCCAGCGCGCCCTGGCGCTGCCCTCGCCGCTGCCGGCGGGGCTCGTCCGGCTGGGCGAGGTGGCGATCCTGCGCAACGACCTCGAGGCCGCGAACCGCGCCTACACCGCCGCCCTCGCCGTCCCGGACACCGCGGCGGCGGCCCACTTCGGCCTGGGCCGCGTCGCGCTGCTGCGCGGCGACGCCCGCCTGGCGGCCGAGCACTTCGAGGCGACCCTCGCGGCACAGCCGGAGGCGTCGATCGTGCACGCGCAGTTGGCCATCGCCTATCGCCGGCTGGGACAGCTCGACAAGGCGGCGGCGCAGGCCGCGGCGCACGGCGAGGGCCCGGTACGCTTTCCCGACCCGCTGATCTCGGAGCTGACAGCGGCCAAGGACGGCAACGCGAACCGCATCGCGACCGCGCTCCGGGCGTTGCAGGAGGGGCGCCGCGCCCTTGGCGAGGCCGCCGAAGACTTCCGCCAGGCCGCTGCCGCGGACCCGCGGGACGTCCGAGCATGGCTCGGCCTTGGCCAGGCCCTGGAGAGCCTGGGCGACTCCGCCGCCGCCGAGGCGAGCTACCGGCGTGCGGTCGAGATCGAGCCGGGGAACCCTTTTGCCCGGCTGAAGCTCGGCACGCTGCTGGCCCAGCGTGGCGCGCGCAGCGACGGCATCGCGGAACTGAAGATGGCGGCGCGCCTGCGCCCCGACCTCAAGGAGGCGCGCTTCAACCTCGCCAACGCCCTCGCCCAGGAGGGCAGGCTCGCCGAGGCGGCGGCGGAGTGCGACGCGCTGCTGCAGCTGGCGCCGGACGACCGCGGGGCGCAGGCGCTGCGCGACCAGCTGCGCGAGGACCTCTCCAGGCGGCAGCCCGGCAAGGAGAAGCCTCCGCCGTGATCCTGGTCTGCTCGGATGCTGGGATGAGCCGCGGACCCACTGCCTTAGCTGCGGCGCGAGGCCATCCAGACCTTTGTTATAGTTACGCGGGTGCAGCCCGGGTTGACCGATCCCCCTCGAGACTGTCGTGAAACGTAGCTCGTTGCTCTTCGCGGTACCCCTCGCCCTGCTGCTCGCCGCGCAACGACTCGCAGCCACCCCGCTCCCCGGAGGCGGCGCGGCGCCGGCGGCCGCGACCACGCCCGCGGCGACGGCCGGGGCCGCGGGCGGCAAGGCGATCTTCACCGATCGCGCAGCCGAAGCAGGCCTCGTCTTCACCCATGCCAACGGCATGACCGGCAAGCTCTACCAGCCGGAGGAGATGGGCCCCGGGGTCGCCCTCATCGACTACGACAACGACGGCAGGATGGACGTCTTCCTGGTGCAAGGCGGGCCGCTGGGGCCGGGCGCGAAACCGGACCCGGCGCACGGTTCGCGTCTCTTCCACAATGACTCCTGGACCGGACCGGACGGCAAGCGCCACCTCCATTTCACCGACGTCACCGAGAAGAGCGGCATCCGCCCCGCCGGCTACGGCATGGGCGTCGCCGTGGGCGATTACGACAACGACGGCTACCCCGACCTCTACCTGACCGGCCTGGGCTGGGCGCAGCTGTGGCATAACAACGGCGACGGCACCTTCACCGACGTCACCGCGAAGTCCGGCACCGCCAATCCGCACTGGGGCGTCAGCGCGACGTTCTTCGATTACGACCGCGACGGCTGGCTCGACCTCTACGTCGGCAACTACCTCGAGTTCTCCTTCGCCTCGGCCACCTGCCGCGACGCCGCCGGCGAACCTGACTACTGCGGCCCGGTGACCGCCGACGCCGTCCCCGGGCGCCTGTTCCACAACCGCGGCGACGGCACCTTCGAGGACGTGACGGCTCGCGCCGGCCTCCTCTCCGCATACGGTCCAGGGCTGGGCGTCGTGGCCGACGACTTCGACGGCGACGGCTGGCCCGACCTCTATGTCGCCAACGACAGGAGCGGCAACCAGCTCTGGATCAACCAGCATGACGGCACCTTCAAGGAGATCGCGCTGATGGCCGGGTGCGCGCTGTCGCCGGACGGCAAGCCGCAGGCCAGCATGGGGATCGACGCCGGTGACTACGACGGCGATGGCCGCGACGACCTGGTGATGGACAACATGGACGGCGAAGGGGATGCCCTCTACCGCAAC
Organism: Thermoanaerobaculia bacterium; assembly: GCA_035603475.1. Lineage (GTDB taxonomy): Bacteria > Acidobacteriota > Thermoanaerobaculia > Multivoradales > UBA5704 > JASLEW01. The sequence goes on along the minus strand of DATNKH010000376.1, from coordinate 1,205 downwards.
CTCGGCGGCCAGCTCTTCGACGACGCCTCGCTCGCCAGCGGCCTGCGCCAGGCGTCGCTGCCGTTCACCGGCTTCGGCGCCGCCTGGCTCGACTACGACAGCGACTCTTGGCTCGACCTCGTGGTGGTCAACGGCGCGGTCGCCATCGTCGAGGCGCAGCGGCGGGCGGGCGAGCCGCTGCCGCTCAAACAGACGAAGCAGCTGTTTCACAACCTGGGCAACGGTAAGTTCGCTGACGTCTCGGCGGCGGCCGGTCCCGCCTTCGCGGTCCCCGAGGTGAGCCGCGGCGCGGCTGTCGGCGACCTCGACAACGACGGCGCGCCCGACGTGGTGGTGGCCAACGACAACGGTCCCGCGCGCCTGCTGATGAACAACCTCGGCGGCATCCATCACTGGCTGGGCCTGCGCCTGCTCACCGGCAAGCCGGGCCGCGACGCGCTCGGGGCGCGGGTGGAGATCCTGCGCCCCGGTCAGAAGAGCCTCTGGCGCCGCGCGCGCGCCGACGGGAGCTACGCTTCGGCCAACGATCCTCGCGTGCTCGCCGGGCTGGCGGACAGCGCCGCGGTCTCCGGCCTGGTGGTGCACTGGCCGAGCGGGCGGATCGAGGCTTTCGCCGCCGGCGCCGTCAAGGTGGACGCCTACAGCACGCTGCGCGAAGGCACTGGCAAGACCCAGTGAGCGAGTCTCCGCTCGACGGCCGGGCGGTCCGGCGCGCCTGCCTCAGCTGGCTCGAAGAGACGAGCCTGATCGTCGGGGTCGCGACGATCGTGGCGGCCACGCCGCTCGCCGCGACGCTGGCGCTTGGCGCGGTCCCCGGCGCGCCCGCCAGCATCATCCTCCAAGCAGTCCCGCCCATCGACGCCAGCGCCATGGAGCCGGCGGTGCGCCAGCAGGTGGAAGCGGCCCGGCGGCAAGTCGCCGGCGCGGCCGCCCTGCCCACGGCCGAAGCCGCGACGATCTTCGGCGAAGCCGGCAGGACCTTCTCCCTCTACCTGCTGCTGGACGCCGCCATGCCGTGCTTCGAGAATGCCGCGGCGCTCGCGCCGCAGGACTTCCGCTGGGCCTACTACGCCGGCGTCACGGCACGCACACGCGGCGACCTCGACCGCGCCAGGGCCCATTTCCGGCGCGCCCTGGCGTTGCGGTCGCCGTTCCCGGCCGCCCTCGTCCGCCTGGGCGAGCTGGAGATCCTGGGTCACGATCTC
>DATNKH010000375.1:0-3815 GCA_035603475.1 Thermoanaerobaculia bacterium | reverse complement strand
CGGTGCGGCCGGCATCGCCTCCGGAGCGCCGGGGTGTCGCGCAACTTACAGCGTCTATCGGATCGCCCCCCGCATCCCCCAACCCCCTTCCCACCCCTCCGGGGGGGAAGGGGGCACTGCTCCCACCTTCATACCTCGGGGTCGGCAACTGCCGATGGGAAACTACCCAGCGAGCGCCGCCTCGACCTCCTGCACGTCGAGCATCAGCACGCCGCCGCTGGCCGCCACGGAGGGGTCGAACTCGTAGTCCCGGATGACCCGGCGGAAGGCCTCTTTCAGGGCGCGGGCACCGAGACGGGGCTGGCGGGCGGCTTCCAGCGCGATGCGGCGCACGGCGGCGGGCGACAGCGCGAGGTGGATGTCGCGGCTGGCGAAGTAGGCGCGCGTCTGGTGGTAGGCGGAGTCCGGGGCCTCGAGGAAGATCCGCACCAGCTCGTCGAGCGTGAGATCGTTGAGCAGCACCACGGCGTCGAAGCGCGACAGGAACTGCGGGCTCATGCCGTACTCGAAGAGATCCTCGTTGCGCAGCCAGCGCCGCAGCTGGAACACCACCTTCTCGTGCACCTTGCCGGCCTCGACCACGGTGACCGGCTGCAGCGCGCCGCGGTCCTTGCCGATGGTGACGCGGTCGTAGACGGCGTCGTAGAGGCCCTCGAACGCGCCGGCGCAGACGAACAGCAGGCCCGACGAGTCGACGGTGGCGGTGCCGCCGCCGGCCCAGGCCGGCACCTCGATCTCGACCGCTTCGTTCTCGATCAGCGTCAGCAGGGCTTCCTGGGCGCGGATGCCGGCGATGTTCGGCACGTTGCCCACCCAGGCGCGGATCTTGTCCACCTCGTCGACGAACACCAGGCCGGAGCCGGCGCGCCGCAGCAGCTCGGACAGCGGCGCCGCGGGACCCAGCTGCTCGCGGGCGCGGGTCAGCAGGCGCCCGAGCACGGCTTCGCCGGGACGGCCGCGCGAGGCTTCCTCCCCCAGCACGTTGGCATGGATGCGGACCACCGCCGAGCGGCCTGCGAGCTCCGGGTCGGCGGTGAGGTAGGTCTCGACCGCGCGCATCAGCGTGGTCTTGCCGGTCCCCGAGGAGCCGATCATCAGGATGTTGCCCACTCGCAGCCCCGCCAGCTGCTTGGCGAGCGCAATCGCCATCTCGCGCACCGCCTGCTCCTGGCCCATCACGCGTCGCGAGAGGGCCGCGGCGATGGCGGTCGGATCGGGATTGGCGGTGGTGGTCATGGGACGTCGATCTAGACCCGGACCAGCACCGAGCCCCAGTGCAGGCCCGCGCCGAGGGCGGTGAAGGCGACCAGCGCGCCCGCCGGCGCCTTGCCTGCCTGCTGCGCCTCGTAGAAGGCGATCGGCAAGGTCGCCGAGGTGGTGTTGCCGTAGCGCTGGATGTTGTTGTGCACTTTCTCGTCGGGCAGGCCGAGCGCCCTCTGCGACGCCTCGTTGATCCGCAGGTTGGCCTGGTGCATCACCAGCAGGTCGAGGTCCTCGAGACCGTGGCCGCAATCGCGGAGCACCTGGCGGGTGACCTCGGGCATGCGGGTGACGGCCAGCTTGAACACCGCCCGGCCGTCCATCACCGGCACGGTCTCGGCGCGCCGGATCATCTCGCAGCTGACGAACGGCCGGCGTTGGGAGCCGCCGCCGGGCACGTAGAGGATGTCGCGGTGGTTGCCGTCGCCGCGGAGCGCCGCGCCGAGGATGCCGCGGTCGCCGTCGCCGGCGTCGCCGCGCCGGAAGACCATTGCGCCGCCGCCGTCGCCGAACAGCACCAGCAGGTGGCGGAACCGCGAGTTCCATTCGAAGTCCTCGGGCGGCAGCGGGCCCGGGTCGCGGCCGTGCAGCACCTCGAAGGTGCGTGCCGAGAACGGCATCAGGGAGGTATGGACATCGGCGCCCACCAGCAGCACGGTGCGGGCGATGCCGCTGCGGATGAGGGCGTCCACCACCTGCAGCCCGTAGGCGAAGCCGGCGCACTGCTGGCGGATGTCCAGCGCCGGCAGCGGCCCGATGCCCAGCTTCTGCTGGATCAGCGTGCCGGTGCCCGGGAAGTAGTGGTCCGGGGTCATCGTGGCGCACACCAGGTAGTCGATCTCGCCGGCCTCGATCCCGGCGTTGGCGAGCGCGGCGCGGGCCGCCTCGACGCCGAGGTCGGACGAGGCGACTCCGGCCTCCACGTAGAAGCGCGTCACGACGCCGCTGCGCTCGCGGATCCAGGCGTCGTCGGTGTCGATGATGCGCGCCAGCATGTGATTGTCGACCTCGAGCGGCGGGATGGCGATCCCGGTCCCGGCGAGCACGGCGCGAGCCTGGGTCATGGCGTTCTCTCGTGCGGCGAAGGCGGATCAGGGGCGCATGCAGGCAGGCGCCAGGGCCGGGCTCACGGCGGGGGCGCCGCGCCGAGCGGCTGGCTTCCCGGCCGCGGGACGTAGAGGACCGTCAGCTCGCCGCGCTTGGTGAAGCGGTAGAACGGGTCCGGCTGCCTGCCGTCCAGGCCGGCGGGCGCGCTGGCGCCGTACTGCCAGACCTCGATCGGCGGGTCGGTCGGCCGCCTCGCCACCTCGAAGCCGCCCTTGCCGGGCGGACCGTAGAGAATGAAGATGGTGCCGCGATCGGTGCGCCGTCCGAGCAGGCCGGCCTCGCTGTACTTCTTGTCCGCCACCTCGGAGCGCTCCTCGAACCTGGCGAGCAGCGGGTTGGCCTGGCCCGGCTTGGGGTTGCGGCGCTCCCAGAACTGTTGGATGAACGCCGCGGCCTCGCCGTCGTCGTGCAGCGCGAGGAAGGCCTTGATCTCGTCGGGCCTGGCGATGCGTGCCACCGGCCCGATCAGCCATGCGGAGTAGTCGGGCCCGAGGAACGGGTTGGTCAGATCGGCCATGGCGCCGACGGAACCGACGGAGCCGATGGGACCGCCGCCGCCGGCGCAGGCGGCGCCGGCGAGGCAGGCCAGCGCGAGCAGCGCCGCCCGCGCCCGCCTTCCCGCCGCGACGCTCGTCGCCCTAATCATGACGGAGCAGATCGAGGAACTCCTCGCGCGCCTGGCGCTGGTGGAAGATGCCGCGCAGCGCCGAGGTGACGGTCTGCGCCCCGGGCTTCTTGACGCCGCGCATCTCGACACAGAGGTGCCGCGCCTCGATCACCACCATCGCTCCCTGCGGCTGCAGCTTCTCCTCGAGGAACGTGACGACCTGCTCGGTGATCCGCTCCTGCAGCTGCGGGCGCTTGGCGTAGAACTCGAGGATGCGCGAGAACTTCGACAGGCCGAGGATCCGGTCGCGCGGGATGTAGGCGATGTGCGCATGGCCGTAGAACGGCACCAGGTGATGGGCGCACAGGGAGTAGAAGGGGATCCGCTTCTCCATCACCATGTGGCTGTAGCCCTCCTGGTTGGGGAAGGTGGTGACCTTGGGCTCCGCTCCCTCGGCAAGGCCGTGGAACATCTCGAGGTACATCCTGGCCACCCGGAGATCGGTCTCGGCCAGATTCGGATCGGAGAGGTCCAGGTCCAGCGCCGACAGGATGCCGCGCACGTGATAGGCGATCCGCTCCGCGATCGGCCGCTGTGCCTCCTCGATCCGTTCGAGGGCCTCCGGCAGGTGCTCGGCCACCAGCACCTCGTGTCCCCCTCTCGGCTCGTCGTCTAGCTTGCCCAACACCCCTCCTCCGCCCTCCACCGACTCGGACTTCTATCCTACACCAGCGGTCCAGGGCGGCCGGGTAGGGCCTTTGGCGCGGCGAATCTCCCTCGCGGGGATCCTCCCCTGCCTCCTGGCCATGCCTCCCGGGGGCCTTGGACCCCCTCTGGGCTC
>DATNKH010000374.1:0-3182 GCA_035603475.1 Thermoanaerobaculia bacterium | reverse complement strand
CTGGCGGGTGCCTACGGCCAGTTGGCCTCGGTGCTGCTCCCGGCCGGGCCGCCGCGGACCGCCGCCGGCGAGGAGGCGCCGCTGCTGGCGGCGTGCCGCCTGGTCGGGCAGGCGCAGGGGATCGTCATCCGCGATCCCGCGACGGCGGCGGCCGGCGGGCGCGGCGACCCGCTGGCCGCGATCTGCACCGCCTCGCGGATCGAGCGGCGGCGGGTGATCCTGCGCGGCGACTGGTGGCGCCGCGACAACGGGCCGCTGATCGGCTTCCTGACCACGGACGGCGACGGCGCGGAGCGGCGGCCGGTCGCTCTCCTGCCGACGGCGCCGCACCGTTACGACCTCGTGGACCCCACGGCCCCGTCCGAGCGGCAGCGCACGCCGGTCGGGTCGCGGCTGGCCGACCGCCTGGCCGGCGACGCCTACATGCTCTACGCCCCGCTTCCCGACCGTGCCGTCGGCATCCGCGACCTCCTGCGCTTCGCCCTGCGTGGCCGGCGGCGCGACCTGGCGGCCATCGTCGCCATGGGAATCGGCGGCGGTCTCCTCGCCCTGCTGCTGCCGGTCGTCACCGGCCAGGTCTTCGGCAACGTCATTCCCGGCGCCGATCGGCCCCGGCTGCTGGCGATGACCCTGGCGCTGGTCGCCGGCGCCCTCGCCGCCGGCGCGTTCCAGGTCACCCGCAGCATCGCCGTGCTGCGCCTGGGCGGCCGCATCGACGGCGGCCTGCAAGCCGCGGTCTGGGCGCGGCTGCTCTCGCTGCCGGTCGAGTTCTTCCGCCGCTTCACGGTGGGCGACCTCGCGGTGCGCTCGCTGGGCGTCGACGCCATCCGGGACCTCCTGACCGGCAACGTCCTCACCTCGTTCCTCGCCCTGGTCTTCTCGTTGTTCAGCTTCGCCCTGCTCTTCTACTACAGCTGGCGCCTGGCGCTCGTGGCGACCGGCCTGATCGCCGTGCTGATGGCGGTGACGGCGGCCTTGATCTACCTCCAGCTCCGCCACCAGCGCGACGTCCTCGACCTGCAGGGACGCCTCGCGAGCCTGCTCTTCGGGCTGATAAGCGGCATCGACAAGCTGCACCTGGGCGGCGCCGAGGGGCGGGCCTTCGCGCGCTGGGCGGAGGTCTTCGCCGAGCAGCGCCGCCGCACGGTCAAGGCCCAGCGCGCCGCCAACCTGCAAGCCGCGTTCGGCGCCACCTACGGCCTGGTGACCGCGCTGGCGCTGTTCGCCGCGGTCGGCGGGGCCGCGCCGGCGGAGAGCCTGCCGGTCGGCGACTTCCTCGCCTTCAACACTGCCTTCGGCCAGTTCCTCGCCGCCGCGCTCGCCGGGCTCGCCATCCTGTCGAGCGTGCTCACCCTGGTGCCGATCTACGAGCGGCTGCGGCCGATCCTGGCCACTCCTCCCGAGACCGACGCCAGCAAGGCCGAGGCCGCGGAGCTGGCCGGCGCCATCGAGCTCAGTCACGTCTCGTTCCGCTACCAGGAGGACGGGCCGCTGATCCTCGACGAGGTGTCGTTCCACGCCGCGCCCGGCGAGTTCGTCGCCCTGGTCGGCCCCTCGGGGGCCGGCAAGTCGACCTGCCTCCGGCTGCTGCTGGGCTTCGAGCGCCCGAGCTCCGGCTCGATCTACTTCGACGGCCAGGACCTCGCCTCGCTCGCCATCCACTCGGTCCGCCGCCAGCTGGGGGTCGTCCTGCAGACCGGCCGGCCGATGGTCGGCGACATCTTCTCGAACATCGTCGGCAGCTCGCAGCTCTCCCTGGACGAGGCCTGGGAGGCGGCGCGGATGGCCGGCCTCGAGGAGGACATCCGCAGCATGCCGATGGGCATGCACACGGTGGTCAGCGAGGGCGCCGGCACCTTCTCGGGCGGCCAGAAGCAGCGGCTGCTGATCGCGCGCGCCGTGGTCCGCCGGCCGCGCATCATCCTCTTCGACGAGGCGACGAGCGCCCTCGACAACCGCACCCAGCAGCAGGTCAGCGAGAGCCTCGCCCGCCTGAAGGCGACGCGGATCGTCATCGCCCACCGCCTGAGCACGATCGCCGGCGCCGACCGCATCTACGTGATGGACGGCGGCCGGGTGATCGACTCGGGAACTTACCGCGAGCTGCTCGAGCGCGGCGGGCTCTTCGCCCGTCTCGCCGCCCGGCAGATCGACTGAGGGCGCCATGCGCAAAGTGTTGTTCCTCTTCGGCCAGCTGACCGACGAAGACATCGAGTGGCTGCTCGCCAACGGGCGCCGGCGCGCCCTGCCGGCGGGCGGCATCCTCATCCGCCAGGGCGCGCCGATCGACGCGGTCTTCATCCTGCTGGCGGGCAAGCTGTCGGTCTGGCTCGCCGGCCGCGAGGAGCGCGAGATCGCGCGCCTCAATGCCGGCGAGATCGTCGGCGAGATGTCCTTCCTCGACGCGCGCCCGCCTTCGGCGACCGTCAAGGGCGTCGAGGACTCGACGGTCTTCGCCATCCCGCGCGCCGGCCTGGCCGCCAAGCTCGCCGCCGACACGGGCTTCGCCGCCCGCTTCTATCGCGCCCTCGCGATCTACCTCTCGACCACGGTGCGCGAGCGGCACCGCGGCCTGGGCTACGGCGCCGACACCGTGCCCACGGAGGCCGCCGAGGACGACGACGCCGACGAGCTCAACCCGGTCCTGCTGGACACCGTCGCCATCGCCGGCGACCGCTTCGACCGCATGGTCAAGCGGGTGCTCGGAGCCTGAGGTGACGATCGGCACCCAACCGCTGCTGCTGATCGTGGGATCGAGCGTCGCCGCCTCCGGGTTCGACCTCTCGCGCAAGCTCGCCTCGCGGCACCTGCGGCCGCTGCCCATGGTCTTCGTGCTGACGGCGGCGTCGGTCCCGCTCTTCGCCGCCGCGGTGGCGCTGAGCGGCGGGGTGCGGATCGTGCCCGAGTACTTCGTGCCGGCGACCGCGTCGCTGCTGCTCAACATCGCCGCCAACCTGGCCTTCATCCAGTCCGTGCGCATCGCCCCGCTGTCGCTCACCGTGCCGCTGCTCTCGTTGACGCCGGCCTTCACCGCCCTGCTGGGATTCGTCGTGCTGGGCGAGCGGCCGGCGGGCCTGGCCTGGCTGGGGATCGCGCTGGTCGTCGGCGGCGCCTTCACCCTCCACCTGACCGCCGACGGCGGGCGCGGCGCCGCGGCGGCGGCGGCAGGCGCGCCGGACGCG
>DATNKH010000373.1:0-2431 GCA_035603475.1 Thermoanaerobaculia bacterium | reverse complement strand
TGCGGACCCTCGCCCAAAGCGAGGGGAAGGGGCGATCCAGTCCCTGCCCTCGCGATCATGCGAGACTGGTGGAGGTGAGGCATGGAGGAGCTGCGGCTGGACGCCGAGCTGGCTGCGCGGTTGCGGCGGGCGACGCGGGCGGTGGCGCTGTCGGGCGCGGGCGTGTCGAAGGAGAGCGGGCTCGACACGTTCCGCGGCGCCGGTGGGCTGTGGGAGGACCGGAGGCCCGAGGAGCTGGCGACGCCGGAGGCGTTCTACAGCACTCCGGGCAAGGTCTGGCGCTGGTACGCCGCGCGCTACGCGACCGCGGCCGCGGCCGTGCCGAACCCGGCCCACCACGCGCTTGCGCGATGGGAGTCGCTGTTCCCGTCATTCTTATTGGTGACCCAGAACGTCGACGACCTGCACCAGCGCGCCGGCAGCCGCCGGCTGGTGGCGCTGCACGGCACCCTGGCGGAAGCGGTGTGCGACAGCTGCGGGCGGCGCCGGCCGATGGGGGAGGCGGTGGCCGCCTCGCCGGCCGAGCCGCCGGAGTGCAGCGCGCCGCCAGGAGGAACCGGCTGCCGGGGCCGCTTCCGCCCGGCGGTCGTGTGGTTCGGCGAGAACCTTCCCGCGGCAGCCCTGGAGCGCGCCGCGCGAGCGGCAGCCGAATGTGACCTGCTGCTCGCGGCCGGCACCTCGGCGCTGGTCTACCCGGCGGCCGGCCTGATCGAGACGGCCCTGCGCGCCGGGGCCTGCGTCGTCGAGATCAACCCGGAGCCGACGCCGTTCTCGCGCTTCGCCCACCTGCGGCTGGCGTCGCCGGCGGGCGCGGCGCTGCCGGCGTTGACGGAGGCCATCGCATCGTGCCGGAGCATGACTGGCTGATCAGCGAGATACCCGAGGACGAGCGGCCGCGGGAGCGGCTGGTGGCGAAGGGCAGCGGGGCGCTCTCGGACGCCGAGCTGGTGGCGCTGCTGCTGCGCTCCGGCCACCCCGGCTGCTCGGCCTTGCAGATGGCCGGCACCCTGCTGCGCGAGCATGGCGGCCTGTCCGGATTGGTGGGCGCCCAGGTCGCCGGGCTGCGGCGCTTCGGCCTGGGCGATGCCAAGGCGGCAGCCCTGCTCGCCGCGGTGGAGGTCGGACGCCGGCTGGCCCACCAGCAGCTGCCGGCGCGCCAGCCGCTGGCCCGTCCCGCCGAGGTGGCCCGCTACCTGGTGCTGCGCTACCAGCAGCGCGACCAGGAGGTCATGGGCGCGCTGTTCCTCGACGTCAGGCACTGCCTGATCGGCGACCGCGAGATCTTCCGCGGCACGCTGCATCGCGCCGCGGTCGAGCCGCGCGAGATCCTCAAGGAATGCCTGGCACGGGGCGCCGCCGGCTTCGCCCTGTTCCACACCCATCCGAGCGGCGATCCGACGCCGAGCGCCGAGGACGTGCTGTTCACGCGGCGGATGGCCGAAGCGGCGGCGGTGGTCGGCGTCGAGATGGTCGACCACCTGGTGCTGGGCGCCACCGGGCGCTGGGTGTCGCTGCGCGAACGCGGCGCCTGGTAGGCGGGGAGCAGTACACTACCGGGATGGCCAGCTACCATCTCGACTGCGCAAGCGGCATCGCCGGGGACATGTTCCTCGGTGCCTGTCTCGATCTCGGGATGCCGCTCGAGGTGGTGGCGGAGGCGGTGGCCAGCCTCGGGCTGGCAGGCGTCGGGGTCGAGAGCCGCCGGGCGTCGCGCGGCGGCTTCGCCGGCACCCGCTTCCGGGTGCTGCTCGACGGATGCCCGCTCGAGGGCCCCGATCCGGAGGATCCCGTGGCCGGCGAGGCCGCACACCACCATGAGCACGGCCGCCAGAACGCGCAGGAGCACGCCCACAGGCATGCCCACGAGCATGCGCAGCGGGAGGCCCGCCGGCACGAGCATGCCGGCGAGCCCTCGGATGAGCCGGCCGGCGATCATGGCCACGTGCATGCCGGCGATCATGGCCACGCGCATGCCGGCGATCATGGCCACCGGCACGGCGGCGATCCTGCCGCGGCCAACGATCCTCGCGGGCAGCGCGACCTGGCGCAGATCCGCACCCTGCTCGCCAGGAGCGGGCTGCGGCCGCCGGTGCGGGAGCGCGCCCTGCGCCTGTTCTCGCGCCTGGGCGAGGCCGAGGCGAAGGCGCACGGCATGCCGCTCGAGCGGGTGCACTTCCACGAGGTCGGCGCGGTGGACTCGATCGTCGACCTGGTGGGCGCCGCCGCCGCCGTCGACCACTTGGCGCCGGAGCGCCTGACCTGCGGGATGGTGAACCTCGGCAGCGGCCGGGTCAGGACGGACCACGGCGAGCTGCCGGTGCCGACGCCGGCAACCGCCGAGCTGCTGCAGGGCGTTCCCGTCTACGGCGGCCGCGGCGGCGATGGCGAGCTGACCACGCCGACCGGCGCCGTGCTGCTGGCCGAGCTCGTC
>DATNKH010000372.1:0-2483 GCA_035603475.1 Thermoanaerobaculia bacterium | reverse complement strand
GCCCCGGCGGCCGCTGCCCCGGCGGTCGCTGGCCCGGCAGCCGCCGCCGCGGCGTCGACTGCCGCCCCCCCGGCGTCGACTGCCGCCCCCGCCGCTTCCTCCGCCCCGGCGCCGGTGCCCGCCGCGGAGCCGGGTGCGGTCTCCGCACCCAGGTTCGGCGAAGAGATCGCCGTGCGGCTGGTCACCGTCGTGGTGCGGGTGGTCGACGGCGCGGGCGACCCGGTGCTCGGGTTGACGCCCGCCGATCTCCGGGTCAGGGTCGGCCGGCGCGAGGTGCCGGTGGCGGCGGTGGACTGGGTCTCCGCCGGAGCTGCCGCGGCCGGGCCTGGCGAGTCCGCGGGACCTGCCAAGCCCGCCGGAACCGCCGGAGCCTCGGCACCCGCCGCGGCCGATTGGCGCCCGCCGCAGGCGCCCGCCGACTCGGCGGCGGATGCCGCGGCGACGCCCGCGACGCCTTCGACGTCCGCGCCGCCCGCCCTGCCCGCCGATGCTCCCGGCAGGCTGGTGGTGTTCTTCGTGCAGGCCGACAACAATGCGCCGAGCCGGGTCCGGGGTCACCTCCGCACGCTGCCGTTCACCCGCGAGCTGCTGGCGGCGCTGCAACCCGCGGACCGCGTCGCGGTGATGTCCTTCGACTCGCACCTGAAGCTCTGGCTGGATTTCACCCGTGACCGCGAGCCGGTCTCGGCGGCGATCTGGCAGGCGATCCATTTCGGCGGTCGTCCTCCGGGGCCCCCCGGGCTGCCTGCCGCGCGCGAGTCCGAGCCGGACGCCGACGGCCCGTCCCTGGCGCGGCACTTCGACTTCGACGCCGCGCTGCGCGCCGCCTCGCCCGAGCGCGCCCTGGCGGTGACGGCCGCGGCGCTGGCGGCGCTGCCGGGCGAGAAGGAGCTGGTCTTCCTGGCCTGGGGGCTCGGCGACTTCAGTCCGATGGGCACGAAGATGACCCCCGCCTTCGCGCCGGCGGTGCAGGCGCTGACCGCGGCGCGGGCGAGCGTGTTCGTCCTCGACGTCACGGAGGCCGAGTCGCATTCCCTCGAGGTCGGCCTGCGCGGCATCGCCGATGCGACCGGCGGCACCTACGACAAGACCAACCTCTTTCCCTCCCTGGCCATGCGCCAGCTGGCGCGCACGATCTCCGGCTACTACGTGCTCAGCCTCGACGCCGCCGCGCTTCCCGAGTCCGGCGGCAGCGTCGAGGTCGAGCTGCGCGGCCGCCGGGGCATCGTCCTGCTGCGCCCGGCCACCTTTCCCGCGGCTGCCGGCGCGCGGTCCCGGTAGTGCTGATGATTGCCGCGCTCGAGCGCCTGCGCGCGCGTGACGATGTGCGCTTCGCGGCCGTGCTGCCGGCGGCCGGCGGCGCGCTGGCGGCCGCCTGGTGGACCCTCCTCGTGCTGCGCGGGCTACTGCCGGCGCTGTTCGCGATCGCTATGGGGGCGCTGGTGGGCGCGGTGGAGCGGGGGCACGGCCTGGCGGCGCCGCTGGCGGCGGTCGGCGTCGTGTTCGTGCTGCTGCAGGTGCTGGCGCCGATCCACCAGGCGGTCGGCACCAACCTCGGCAGCCGGACGGCGGCCTGGCTCTACGATCAGCTCACCATCGCCTGCGTGCGGCCGCCGGGCATGGGGCACCTCGAGAGTCCGCGGCTCACCGCCGACCTCGCGATGGCGCGCGACTTCGATCTCGCCATCAGCGGTCCGCCGATTTATGTCTCGATGGATTTCATCGCCGCCGGGCTGGTGGAGATGGTGGGCGGCCTCGCCTCGGCGCTGGTGCTCGCCGCCTGGGCCTGGTGGGCGCCGCTGCTGCTCGCCGGCGCCTGGCTCGCCACCCACTGGCTGCTGCGCGAAAGCGCCGTCTGGCGCGACCGCAACACCGAGGAGGTGCGCGAGGCGCAGCGCCACGCGGATTACGCCTTCCGTCTCGCGGTCGAGCCGCCGGCCGCCAAGGAACTGCGGCTGTTCGGCCTCGGCGACTGGGTCGTCGAGCGCTTCCGGTCGCGCCGCCAGCGCCTGACGGAGCTGCGCTGGCAGGCCACCAGGCTGCGCGAGCGCCCGGTCCTCTGGAGCCTGCTGCTGGTGCTCGCGGCCAACCTCGTCGTCTTCTGGTTCCTGGGCGCCGCGGCGGCCGGCGGCGGCCTGACGCTGGGCAGGCTGGTGACGTTTGCCAGCGCCGCCGCGAGCACCAGCATGATCGCCTTCGGCGGCCTCTCCTGGGCGCTCGACGGCGCCGCGGCGCCGGTCGCCGCGGTGCTGCGCCTGCGGCCGGCCACGGAGCGGGCCGGGGTGCTGGTCCAGGACCAAGGCGCCGCCGGTGCCGTCGCGCCGGCAGGGATGCCGGCGCGCGAGATCCGGTTCCGCCAGGTCACCTTCGCCTACCCGGCCGCCGGCGCGGGCGAGGACGACGGCATCGGCGCGGGCAAGCGCGGCGGCGCGGGCGAGGGCAACGGCGCACGCCAGGGCGGCGGCGCGGGCGAGAGCAACGGC
>DATNKH010000371.1:0-8837 GCA_035603475.1 Thermoanaerobaculia bacterium | reverse complement strand
CTCGGCCTCGATCGCCGCAGCGACCAGTGTCGTGCTGTCGTAGAGGGCGCGCGCCTGGTCGCCGACCACGATCGCCGACAGCGTCGAGGCGGCACCGTCGACGATGATCTTGGTCGCGGCGTCGGTCCCGAGCGTCACCGGCGAACCCTCCTCCGGCGCGATGGTGAGCGACGACGCGGTGACCGCCGTCACCTTCCCCGCCACGGCCGAGAGGGAGGGCACGGAACGGACCTCGATCCGCCGCGCCAGCTTCGTCGCCGAGTCGTACACCGCCCGGGCCGCGCTTCCGACCGGGATCTCCGCGAGCTTGGCCGGCTCGCCGTCCAGCGACAGCCGGGTCTGGCCGTTGGTCGTCAACGTCACCGCCCCGGCGTGCCGCGGCGTGATCGTAACGGTCCCGGCAGTCGTATCCACTGCGGAGACCGTCCCGGCGACGCGCGCCGGATGGGAGCCCGACGCGGCCTTGGCCGCGGCGGCGGGGGTGCCGAGAAGCGCCAGCGCGAGCAGGGCGGTGCAGGCCCCGGCGAGGCGGCAGGAGAACGATCTCGCATCCATGACTGCGTTCCTTTCGCGTTCCTTCGCGTTCGGCGACGGGTCCGCATCGACCTGCCGCCATCTCCCGGTTGAACTGTCGATGCATGTTGCTCTATGCCTTTGTATGCTGTCAAGTCCCACCGCTTACGCACGTCCACGAGGCGTTTCCGTCTAAGGAAGCAGGGGATGGCCGAGAGAGACCCGAGAACGCTGCCGTGGCGATCGACTTCAGAGATGCCGTCAAGGCCCAGATCACCCAGGCCGTGCTCGCGGCTCTCCTGGAGCGCTGCGGCTATCGCATCACGCGGCTCGGCATCGAGGAGCTGTTCGGCGAGGTCAAGTTCAAGGAGCTCGCCCAGTACCGGGAGATGGCACTGCCGGAGCAGCTGCGGTACCTGCCCGACCTCCTGGTCGCCTCAGCGGCGGAGAACCGGGCCCTCCTGGTCGAGGTCAAGTACCGGCGCAGCTTCGACGAGCGCTCGGCCCACAGCCTCTTCGCGACTCTCGACCGCCAGCGCAAGCACTGGCCCGAGGCCTACGCCGTGCTGATGATCGCGGAGCCCTTCGTGATCGACGGCAGGTTCCACCAGGATTACATCCGCGTGCTCCCGCCCCACGCGACCACCAGGTTGATCGACCAGTCCCTCCCACCCAAGGGCCGATGGCGGCGCTTGCCCCGCCTCCATGACGTCTTCAAGGCCCTGTCGGACCCAGGAGGCAACCGCGCCCTCGCCGATTTCGTGACCCACGCCCTGAAGAGCCTGGCCGGCCTGTAAGGATCGGGGCGGCACTCTCGGGTTCCAGCTCGTATCCGTTCGCCAGTTGCTTGACCCGTGGTTAAGCTATAGGTTATCATGACTCTTCGCGAGATCGCGAGTTGGCGCCACTCGATATGCGCCGTTTGCGATGACTCGGGGCGGTGCCAAGTCGAGGAGTTCTTGCTTGAATCTCGACGCGCCTACCCCAAGGCCGTTCGGGACATGATCTCGACCTTGCGCGACTATGCCCCGCAGCACGGACCGCCCTTCGAGGTCGACGAGCGAGCGAAGAGGCTTCGGGACGACATATCGATCATAAACAAGCCGGCTCGCTGCATCTCCTGACAGGATGGGGAACATGACAAGCGATCGCAAGAGAACACGAACGAGTATGGGCGAGGGATCGGTGGACGACTGGCCGTCGCTTGCCTTGTTGGAGTTCACGACCGGCTTGGCCCGAACGATGAAGGCGCGAGCCAAGCCCATGAACCAGGCCCAGCTAGCCAGGGCGTTGGAGGTCAGCGCACCGTACATCTCGAGTGTCATGTCAGGCAACGAGAACCTGACCATCGAGCAGATGTCCCGCCTCGCCGCCGCCGTGGACTGTACGATCCACATCGCCGTCGTAGAGAAGGATCTGCGCGTTCGGTGGATCGAGGACAACTTGGACACATGTGCGGATGCTGCAGATCGCTGTCGCCGGAGTGCCGTTTGACCTGACGCTGATCACTTCTGCCATGGAATTGCGCCACGGCTTCAACGCCGGCATCCGCTCGTCCTGGGACGTCATCTCTACAACCCGCGCCTCCCCGCCCTGCGACGGCCCTCGCCCCGGGAGTGGTGCCTTACACCACTAGCGCCGCCCCCTGCCGCTCGCGTCGCCGGCCGCCTGGCGATATCATGGCTGGTCGGGGCCGCGGCGGGGCCCGGCCGGCGGCGCTCGATCGTGTCCTGGCCGCGACAGCGAGCTTGCCCGGCGAGTCGCGGCGCCCGGTCGCCGCCCCCACCGGCGAGCTCTGAGGCCCGACGCCAGAGAGGCATGAACGGATGTCCGAAGCGGCCTTGATGAGGCTGACGATCAATGGCGAGGAGCGCGCGGTGGTCGCGCCCGGCCACCATACGCTGCTCGAGGTGCTGCGCGAGGAGTGCGGCCTGACCGGCACCAAGCACGGCTGCGAGCTCGGCGAGTGCGGGACCTGCACCGTGCTGGTGGATGGGCGGCCGGTGCTGTCCTGCCTGGCGCTCGCGGTCGAGGCGGAGGGGCGGTCCATCGAGACCGTGGAAGGGATGCATCTCGGCAACCGGCTGCATCCGCTGCAGGCTGCCTTCGCCGATCTCGGCGCCGCGCAGTGCGGCTATTGCACTCCCGGCATCCTGATGGTCGCCAAGGCCCTGCTCGCGGCCAACCCGCGCCCCACCCGCGGCGAGATCGAGGAGGCCCTGGCCGGGAACCTCTGCCGCTGCACCGGCTACCACAAGATCGTCGAGGCCGTGGAATGGGCCGCGGCGCTGCTGCGCGGCGAGGACTGGACGCCGGCCGCCGAGACCTTGTACGGCGCGCCCCTGCCGGCGGCCGCACGCCAGGCATCGCCGTTCGCCGGACCCGGACCCGGACCCGACCGGCGGTAGCGAAGTCGACCGGCATGGCAGATCCCGTCAAGCGTCACGAGCCGGCGCCGGAGCCGCCTCCCGCCCGCGAGGCCAACATCGTCGGCAAGCCGTTCCGGCGGGTGGACGGGCGCGCCAAGGTCACCGGCGCGACGCGCTATGCCGACGACCTCAGCTTCCCGCGCATGGTCTACCTGCGCCTGGTGCGCGCGACGGTGCCGCACGCGCGCATCGCCGGCATCGATCTGTCGGCGGCCGCCCGCGTGCCGGGCGTGCTGGGCTTCATGACCGGGCGCGATTTCCCGGTGCCCTTCGGCATCCTGCCGGTGTCCCAGGACGAGCACGCGCTCTGCCCCGACAAGGTGCGCTTCGTCGGCGATCCGGTGGCGGCGGTGGCGGCGCTGACCGAGGACGCCGCGTACGAGGCCGGCTACCAGGTGAAGGTCGAGTACGAGGCGCTGGCAACCATCGCCGGCATCGAGGAGGCGCTCGCCACCCCCGAGCCGCGCCTGCACGACTACGGCGAGGGCGGCAACGTGCACAAGAAGGTGGCGATGGACTTCGGCCCGGTGGCCGAGGGCTTCGCCGCGGCCGACGAGATCTTCGAGGACGTCTTCTTCTACGAGGGCAACACCCACCTGCCGATGGAACAGCATGCCGCGGTGGCGGTGCCCGAGGACGACGACCGGGTCACCCTCTACTCGTCGACGCAGACGCCGCACTACGTGCACCGGGCGCTGGCGCGGGTGCTCGAGATGCCGCCGTCGCGCATCCGGGTGATCGCCTGCTCGAACGGCGGCGGCTTCGGCGGCAAGAGCGACCCTTTCAATCACGAGATCGTGGCGGCGAAGATGGCGCTGCGCCTTGGCCGCCCGGTGAAGGTGACGCTCAGCCGCGAGGAGGTCTTCTACTGCCACCGCGGCCGCCACCCCGTCCTGATGCGGCTGCGCACCGGCGTGCGGCGCGACGGCACGATCACCGCGCAGCACCTGCAGACGGCGCTGGACGGCGGCGCCTACGGCAGCTACGGCGTCGCCTCGACGTACTACACCGGCGCCCTGCAGACGGTGACCTACAAGCTGCCGGCCTACCGCTTCGAAGGCGTGCGGGTGTTCACCAACAAACCCCCCTGCGGGCCCAAGCGCGGGCATGGCACGCCGCAGCCGCGCTTCGGCTTCGAGGTCCATCTCGACAAGATCGCGGCGCGCCTCGGCGCCAACCCCGCCGACCTGCGGCTGCGCATGCTCGCCGAGCCGGACTCGATCACCGCCAACTGGCTGCGCATCGGCTCGATGGGCCTGCGGGCCTGCATCGAGGCGGTGGTGGCCGGCAGCGGCTTCCGCGAGCGCCACGGGCGGCTGCCGCGCGGGCGCGGCCTGGGGCTGGCCTGCGGCTCCTACCTGTGCGGCGCCGGCCTGCCGATCTACTGGAACCACATGCCGCAGTCGGCGGTGCAGCTCAAGCTCGACCGCTCCGGCGCCGTCGCGGTGTTCTGCGGCGAGGCCGAGATCGGCCAGGGCTCCGATTCGGTGCTCGCCGCGGTGGTCGCCGAGGTGCTGGGGGTCGATCTTGCCGACATCCGCCTCTGCGTCGCCGACACCGACCTGACGCCGGTGGACCTCGGCAGCTACTCGTCGCGCGTCACCCTGATGGTCGGCAACGCCGCGCTCGAGGCCGCCGAGCGGGCCCGGGAGCTGATCGCCGGCGCGGTGGCCGAGCAGCTCTCGGTGCCGGCCGGGCGGTTGGTGTTCGCCGGCGGTCGGGTGTTCGACGCCGGCGATCCGGGGGTGGGCCTGAGCTTCGCCGAGGCTGTGGTGTGCGCCGAGGCGCGCCACGGCGCCCTCGGCACGGTCGGCAGCTACACCCCGCCGCGCTCGCCCGGACGCTACCGCGGCGCCGGCGTCGGCCCATCGCCCGCCTACTCCTACTCCGCGGCGGTGATCGAGGTCGAAGCCGACGAGGAGACGGGCGTCTGGAGGCCGCTGCACGTCTGGATCGCGCACGACGTCGGCCGCTCGATCAACCCGGTGCTGG
This sequence comes from Thermoanaerobaculia bacterium, assembly GCA_035603475.1. Lineage (GTDB taxonomy): Bacteria > Acidobacteriota > Thermoanaerobaculia > Multivoradales > UBA5704 > JASLEW01. Next base: position 3,903 of record DATNKH010000371.1, on the reverse strand, counting down.
TGCTGGGGCAGGTGGAGGGCAGCGTCTACATGGGCCTGGGCGAGGTGATGATGGAGGAGCAGGCCTTCCGGCGGCTGCCGCGCCACCTGTCGGGCTCGCTGGTGCACAAGCACCCGTCGCTGCTCGAGTACAAGAGCCCGACCTTCCCCGACATGCCGCCGGTCACGACCTACCTGATCGAGGACCCCGACCCGAACGGGCCCTTCGGCGCCAAGGAGGTCGGCCAGGGGCCGCTGCTGCCGGTGATGCCGGCGGCGGCCAACGCGCTCTACGACGCGCTCGGCGTGCGCATCGACCAGGTGCCCATCCATCCTCACATGGTGCTGAAGGCGCTCGACGCCCAGGCCAAGGGCAAGGAGGCCCGCTTCGGTCCGGCGGCCTTCCCGGAGGTCGACTTCGGCGAGCGGCTGATCGTTCCGACCCGCGAGCAGGGAGGTGACGGCACCGCCATCAACGAGTTCCGCGAGCGGCTGCGCTCCGGTATGCGCTCGGCCTCGGGGACGATGACCACTCGCGAGGAAGCGCTGCGCCAGAAGCGGCGGGCGGCGCTGACCACCGGCATCGAGGAGACCCCGTAGGCCATGCTGCGGTTGCCGCCGTTCCGGCTGCTGCGGCCCCGGACGCTCGCCGAGACCGCGCGCCTGCTGGTCGAGGAGGGCTCTCCAGGGCCAGTGCGGCTGGTCGCCGGCGGCACCGATCTCTGGCCGAACATGAAGCGCCGGCACCAGCGGGCCGGGACGGTGGTGAGCCTGATGGGCGTCCCCGAGCTGGCAGGCATCCGCGAGGACGGCGCGAACGGCCATGACGGCACGGTCCACATCGGCGCCACCACCCTGCTCGACGACGTGGCGCGCCATCCCCTGGTCGCCGGGCGCTATCCGGCGCTCGCCACGGCGGTGGCGTCGATCTCCTCGCCGCCGCTGCGCAACATGGGGACGCTGGGCGGCAACCTCTGCGTCGACACCCGCTGCACCTACTACAACCAGACCGAGGAGTGGCGGCGCGCGATCGACTACTGCATGAAGGCGGAAGGCAGCATCTGCTGGGTCGCCACCAGCTCGCCGCGCTGCTGGGCGCATTCGGCCTCCGACTCGGCGCCGATGCTGTGCGCGCTGGACGCCGGCGTCCTCCTGGCGTCGGCGCGGGGCGAGCGCCTGGTGCCGGTCGCCGATCTCTACCGCGACGACGGCATCGACTACCTGGCGCGCCGCCCCGACGAGATCCTCGCCGAGATCGCGCTGCCGGCAGCGTCCGCCAGCGACCGCTGCCGCTCGGCCTTCTGGAAGCTGCGGCGGCGCGGCTCGATCGACTTCGCAGTGCTCTCGGTGGCCGCCGCGGTGTGGACCGACGCGGCCGGGACCGTGACCCGCGCCCGCCTCTTCCTCGGCGCCGTCGGCAGCTCGCCGGTGGCCGCCACCGCCGCCGCGGAGCTGCTGGTCGGGCAGCCGCTGCGCGCCCTCGCCGAGGACCAGGACGTCCTCGCCGCCGCCGGCCGCCTGGTGCGCAAGGTGGCCACGCCGATGGACAACACCGACTTCCAGGCCCAGTGGCGAGGCGTCATGGCCGCCCGCTACACCGAAGCCGCCCTCCGCGAGCTGGCCGGCGGCGAGCCCCAGCGCCTGGCGCCGCGGCACGCGCTTCTCTCACCCTAGATCTCATCGCCCGCGGCGAGGCGCTCATGAGCAGCAGCGTCCCCCATCCAACCGCCGCCGCCATCGTCCCTGCCGCCGGCGCCTCCCGGCGCATGGGACGTCCGAAGCTGTTGCTCCCCTACGGCGAGGGCACGGTCCTGGGCGCGCTGGTCGGCGCCTTGCGGGTTGCCGGGGTGTCGCCGATCGTCGTCGTCGCGGCCGCGGGCGACGCCGAGGTGCGCGCCTGGTGTGCCGCCGCGATCACCGCGGCAGCCACCACGGACGCCGCCGGGCTCGCCGTCGCGCTGAACGCGGCGCCGGAGCGCGGCATGCTCTCGTCGATCCTCGCGGGGCTGGCGGCCCTCGGGGGCCCCGGCAGGTTGGCGGGCGGCCGGGCAACGCTGCTGGTCTGTCCCGCGGACCTGCCGGCGCTGTGTCCCGACACGGTCGTCGAGCTGCTGCGCCGCCGCGAGGCCGCGGGTGTCGGGCTCGCCGTGCCGGTTTACCGCGGGCGCCGCGGGCATCCCCTGGCCGTCGCGCCGGCCCTGGTCCCCGAGATCGAGAGCCTGGACCCCGGCCGCGGCCTGCGCCAGCTCCTCGATCTCCACCCGGGCGATCTGTTGAGCGTCGAGGTCGACGATCCCGGCTGCGTCGCCGATCTCGACACACCGGAAGACTACGACCGCCTGTGCACCGGCGGCGGGACGTCCCGGGCCATCTGATCGGTCGGTGGCTCGCGACGAGCGGAAAAGGAGCGAATTCGATGATCGATTCGCAGTACCTCGCACTGCTGGCGGGCTATGGCACGGCCCTGATCGGTTGGCTGCTGCTCTGGCGAGCCATGCCCGGGCTCTGGGCGCCCCCTTCGCCTCCCTTCGCGCCGCAGCGCCCATGGCGAGAGGTGGGGTGGGCGCTGCTCGCGGCAGCGGCCGTCCTGGGCATCGGGTGGCTGTGGGGTGCCGACATGCTGCTGCCGAGGACAGGTCCGTCCGAGGCTGTCAATCAGATGATCATCTTCTCGCCTCTCCTGCTGCTGCTCGCGATCAAGCGGCAGCCTCTGTCGAGCGCCTGGTTGCCCATGCGACGGGTCTGGCTGCGCATCCTGGTCGGACTCGGCCTGGCCCTGGTCTCTCTACTTGCCTTCACCCTCGCGCGGGCTGGCGGCGCTTCCTGGACGTCGGCGATCACTCAGGTGTACACCCCTCACAACTCGCTCCATGCCGTACAGGTCCTACTCGAGGACGTGGCAATCGCCATCCTCTTCGTCCGGTTCGCCGCGGCGCTGGGCGCCCGCCGCACGATCCTGCTGATTGCCGTCCTGTTCGAGCTCGCCCATGTGCCGTCCTTGATACAGGGCGGGGCCAACGCATCGAGTCTCGGGCACCTGATCCTGGATGCCGCGCTGACGGTTGGCATCCTTGCGGTCTTACAGCGCTCTGCCGACGTCTGGTGGTTCTGGATGGTGCATTTCGCCATGGACATGAGCCAGTTCGTGCGTCCGTCGGCTTGAGGCCGAGCGGCGGGTTGCCTGTCGCCGAGGCGGCCGCGCACCGGCCTTCAGTGCCCGAGGAAGCCGCGGATCAGGCGCTCGCGCCAGAAGATCCGCAGGGAGTCGATCGCCGAGGAGTCACCGGCGCGTGCCTGCTGCGCATAGAGCGCCTCGGCGCGGTCGAAGTGCCGGCGGGCCGCCTCGGCGCGCGCTTCCCATCCCAGGCTGAGCACGGCCAGGCCCAGGCTGTCCGCGAAGCCGTGGGCGGCCAGCTCGCGAGTGCGCCGGAACCAGCTCACCGCCGCGGCGAGATCGCGGGGCTGCCGGCGCAGGGCCGTCCTGCCGAGCATGAAGGCCGCCCAGGTCGAGCGCTGCCGGCGTGCCTCCTCGGGCAGGGCGAGCAGGTCCTGCCACCGGGCGCTCGCCGCCGCCAGGTCTCCGCGCCGGTAGGCGAGCGCTCCTTCGAGGTATCCCGCGAACTCGGCAGGCAGCCCGGGCGGCACGGCGAGGTCGACCGGCGGCGCGCCGCGCGGCGCGGCGGCCACCACGGCGCCCGAGGGATCGATGTCGACGACGCCCGGCGAACGCTCGCTCACCGGCGCTTCGTCCTCGCGCAGCAGCGCCTCGCGCAGCCGGCGGACCTGGTCGAGCAGCGACCGGCGACGCGCCTCCGGCACGCCGCGAGCGCTCAACGCCGCGGCGAGATCGCGCTCGTCCGCCGCGGCGGTCTGACGGTAGGGGTCCGGCGCCGCTGCCACGGCCGGGCGCACGGGCTCGCCGCGG
>DATNKH010000370.1:0-2827 GCA_035603475.1 Thermoanaerobaculia bacterium | reverse complement strand
GGCGGCGGAGGACTGCGACCCCTCGCCCATACGAGCCAGAGGAAGGGAAGGGGAGGGAGGTGGCAGGAACGAGAAGGGGGATTCGGAGCCGTCGGAGCCATTCTCAGTCTCCCCTTGCAGCCAAGCCCATGTGCTACTATCCGCCTGCCTTTCGCAGGTAGACATCGCAAGCTGGTAGGCAGTAGCTGTTGGGGAGGTCTGTGTGTAATGCAGTCAGCAAGCAGGTCTTCGCTGGTGCCGCGACTCATCCGCCTGGCTGTCCCGCTCGGTCTCATTGCCCTCGCCGCCGCCCTCCTGTTGAGCACCAGGAAGCTCGAAGCTCACAACCGCCAGCCGCTGGCGGTCGCCATCGGGCCGATCGTCCGCTTCAGCCCGCTGGCGGTGCTCCCCAGCGAATGCACCGCACGGATCGCCGCGGCGCGCGTGCCGGTCGAGCGCACGCTGTCGCGGGGCGAGACCCTCGCCACGGTCCTCCTGGGCCTGGGCTTCAGCGGCGAGGAGGCGCGCCAGGTCACCGCCGTGCTGGCCCCGCGCGTGTCGCTCCGCAGGCTCAAGGCCGGCAACCGCTACTCGGCCTTCTGGAACCCCGATTCGACCCTCGCGGCGCTGGACCTGACGCTCGCCGGCGACGGCCGGCTGGAGATGAACCGTGACCCGGATGGGCAGTGGCGGCTCGACTGGCTGCCCTTCCGGCGCTCGATCGAAGTGCGCGCCATCCAGGGCATCCTCGACGGGGCGGTGCGGCTGGAGCCGACCGTGCAACGGGCAGGCGGACCTGCCGGGCTGGCCGTCCTCATGTCCGAAGCTCTGCAATGGGACCTCGACTTCGGCCGCGACCTGCGCCGCGGCGACCGCTTCAAGGCGATCTACGAAGCGGTGCAGCTCGACGGCAAGGACCATGCGGTGGGCAACCTCCTGGCGCTGGTCTACGAGAACCGCGGGAGGAAGTACGAAGCCTACCGCTTCGGCGACGCGACGGTCTTCTACGATGCCTCGGGGCAGCCGCTGCAGAAGATGTTCCTGCGTTCGCCGCTGCGCTTTACCCACGTCACGTCGTCCTTCTCCGCCCACCGCCTCCATCCCGTGCTCAACGAGGTCCGCCCCCACAACGGCGTCGACCTCAGCGCGCCGGTGGGAACGCCGGTCGAGGTGACGGCAAGCGGGACTGTGGTGTTCGCCGGCTGGGACGGCGGCGGCGGCAACGTGGTGAAGGTGCAGCACGGCCCCGAATACGTCACCGCCTACCTGCACCTGTCGCGGTTCGCACGCGGCGTCCGTCCCGGGGCGCACGTGCGGCAGGGCGACACCATCGCCTACACCGGGGCCACCGGTCTGGCCACCGGTCCGCACCTGGACTACCGGGTCCAGTACCGCGGCAGCTGGATCGACCCGCTGACCCTGAAGGGCGTACGCGACCAGCCGATCCCGCGGGCGCAGCTGGCGGCTTTCGATTCCTGGCGTGACTCCGTGCGCTCGGGCCTGGAGCGGGGAGTGGTGCCGGCCGTCCTGGCGATGCCGGGGAGCCGCTCCGAGACCTTGCTTACCGGGGCCGCCGCCGCCGCGGGAGCCCGCGGCGGCGCCAGCAGCATCATGATCCGCCGGAGCGCACCGCTCCGGAGTCGCTCGGCGGCGGCAACCGCCATGGCCCGCTAGACGGGGCACTAGCCTGTCCACCGCACGCGCCTGGTGCCGGGTCGACCTGGCCGGCGGCACCCTGGACATCTGGCCCCTCGGTCTGTTGCACCCCGCGGCGGTGACCGTCAACGTCGCGATCGACGTCGCGGTCGAGGTCAGCGTCGAGCCCGCGCGCGATCGCTACTCCGTCTGCCAGGGGGATCTCCGAGTCGAGGCCGCGGCGCCGCGCGAGCTGGCGGCCGAACCCGAGGGGGCGCTGGTCGGCCTGGTCGCCGACGCGCTGACTCTGCCGCCGTTCGCCGCCACGCTGCGCAGCGGCTCGCCGCGCGGCGGCGGGCTGGGGGCCTCCTCGGCCATGGTGGTGGCGCTGATCGCCGCGGCGGAGGAGACATTCGATCTTCCCCGGTCCACCCCGGGCAGGCGCGTCGCCATGGCCAGGGACCTGGAGGCCCGCCTGATGGGCCTGCCGACCGGCATCCAGGACCACTACGCCGCGCTGCTCGGCGGCGCCCTCGAGATCCGCCACCATCCGGGTGGCGAGGTGGTGCGCCGCCTCGAGATCGACCCGCGGGCGCTGGCGGCCAGCCTGCTCGTCGTCTACACAGGACAGAGCCACTTCTCAGCCGGGCAGAACTGGCAGGTGGTGCGCCGGCGCCTGGACGCGGAGCCCGAAGTCACCGCGCTGCTCACGGGGATCGCGGAGATCGCCGGCCAGGCCGCGGCGGCGCTGGCCGCGGGCGACCTCGAGCGGCTCGGAGCCGCGATGGGCGAGGAGTGGAGGCTGCGGCGGCGCCTCGCGGCGGGCATCTCGACCCCCGCCATCGAGCGGCTTCTCGACCTGGCGGCGGCCGCAGGGGCCTGGGGAGGCAAGGCGTGCGGCGCGGGTGGCGGCGGCTGCATCGCGGTGCTCTGTCCCGCGGACCGCCGCGCGGCCCTCGCCGAGCGGCTGGACCGCGCCGGCGGGCAGGTACTGCCCGCTCGGCCCGTCGACCGGCCGCTGGAGGTGTTCTAGAAGGAGGCGCTGCGGCCCGCTAGTACTGGGTAGTGTCCTGGCTAGGAGCCTGCGCGGCAGAACGCCGGCGCAGTTAGCCGATCCTGGTTAGGTGAGCAGGAGGTCAAGGGATTCTCGGCGGCAGTGCCGGTCCGCTCCCTGAGCCGGACCGAGTGTTGGTCGCGTGGGTGCCTGCTCACC
>DATNKH010000369.1:0-6633 GCA_035603475.1 Thermoanaerobaculia bacterium | reverse complement strand
CATCGTCGAGCGCCTGATCGCCGAGAATCAGCCCTGAGCGGCCCCCCACGTTGCCGTCCGCGGCGATCGATGCTACCTTCTGGCCGCGGCTCAGGGGGACCCCCCTCGAGCCTTCGCCTGCCTCGACACGGACGATCTGAGGGAACCTCGCCATGAAGGGAGCCGTCGAGCCTCGCCTGTCGCGCGGACTGCGCGATCTGCTCTCCGAGCCCATGCTGGCGCGGCAGCAGATGATCGAGACCATCCGCCGGGTCTACGAGCTCTACGGGTTCGTGCCGCTCGGCACGCCGGCCGTCGAGTACCTCGACGTGCTGACCGGCACCGCCGGCCAGGAGACCCAGCAGTCGATCTTCACCGTGCAGAGCCCCGAGCGCGAGGCCCTCGGGCTGCGCTTCGACCTCACCGTGCCGCTGGCGCGCGTCGTGGCGCAGTACCATGACCTGCCGCGCCCGTACCGGCGCTACCAGGTGGCGCCGGTCTGGCGCGCCGACAAGCCCAACCCCGGCCGCTACCGCGAGTTCATCCAGTTCGACCTCGATTCCGTCGGCGCCGAGTCGGAGATCGCCGACACCGAGATCATCGCCGGCATGTGCGACACGCTGGCGGCGCTCGCGGTGGGGCCGTTCCGCGTCCGCTTCTCGAGCCGCGGCCTGCTCAACCTCATGCTCGCCGCCGCCGCGGTGCCGGAGGGCGGCGCGGCCGACGTGCTGCGGGTGCTCGACAAGCTCGAGAAGGTCGGCCTCGCGAAGGTGAAGCTCGAGATGACCACCGGCTACCGCGACGAGTCGGGCGACACCATCCGCGGCCTCGGCATGGCGGCCGAGCAGGTGGCGAAGATCGAGCGCTTCCTCGAGATCCGCGGCGACCGGCGCCAGGAGGTGATCGCGCGCCTGCGCTCGTTCTTCGGCGAGCAGCCCGGGGCGGGGGCGGAGATCGACCTGGTGGAGCGCATCTCGAGCCAGCTCGCGGCGCTGGGCTACGGCGACGACCAGGTGACGCTGGACCTCAGCATCGCGCGCGGCCTCGCCTACTACACCGGGCCGGTGTTCGAGGCGGTGCTGCTCGACGCGCCGCAGTACGGGTCGGTGTTCGGCGGCGGCCGCTACGACGACCTGGTGATGCGCTTCCTCGGCGAGAAGGTGCCGGCCACCGGCGCCTCGCTCGGCGTCGATCGGCTGCTGGGCGCGCTGATGCACCTCGGCAGGGCGGGAGGCAGGAAGGCGACGGCGCAAGTGCTGGTGGCGCGCATCGACCGCGCGCTCGAGGAGGAGTGCCTGGCGATGACCTATGAGCTGCGGCGGGCGGGCATCCCGGCCGAGCTCTACCTCGGCACCGAGAAGGGGGTCGGCAAGCAGATCAAGTACGCCGACCTGACCGGAATTCCGATCGTGCTCCTCTACGGCTCGACGGAGAAGGAGCGCGGCATCGTCACCTTGAAGGACATGGAGGTCGGCCGCGAGCTCGCCAAGAAGGTGGACGCGCGCCGCGAGTGGCTGGCCCAGCGCCCCGGCCAGCGCGCCGTGCCGCGCGCCGAGCTGGTCGCCACGGTGCGCGAGATGCTGGGCCACTCCGAATAGCGCTAGCGGGCGGGGCGTAAACTGTGCCGTTACAGCACAGTTACAATGTCAAGTGGCGCTTTACACGATACACCCCGGGCGTATAGCTCTCCCATCGAGGATATGCTATTGGTGTAGTAACGATCAGGCCTCACGGACCGTCGAGGTCCCGGTCTCACCGTGCACAGTCACGCTGCCGGCCGCCAGGGCCGCCCAGGGCTGCAAGAGTGGCTCTCCGCCGCCGGCGCCTTCATGGAGGGCACAGCGATGTTTCTCGTCAAGCCTCGGTTGGCAATGTCCGCATTGTTCGCATTGTTCGCATTGGTTCTCCTGCTCCCGGTCTGCGCGCTGGCTCAGCAGCCCTGCCCGCGGTTCTCGGCCGGCAGCACGCTGACCGCGCCGCCCGACCTCTACAGCGATGACGGCGTTCTCACGGTGAACTTCACCTACCAGACGAGAGTGGACCAGAACGGCAACACGCTCTTCTGCTTCGTCACCGACAACGGCACGCAGGACCCCACCCTGCACGTTCACCCCGGCGATCTGCTGGTCATCAACTTCAAGAACGGGCTGTCCGCGTCGGCAGCAGCGCCGCACCGGGGCCACGTGATGACGATGACCTTCTCGGGCTCCGACATCTGCGGCGCCGCGACGCAGACCGCCAGCTCGGTGAACATTCATTACCACGGCACGAACACGTCGCCGACCTGTCATTCGGACGAAGTGATCCACACGCTGGTGAATGCCGGCGAGAGCTTCCAGTACAAGATCCAGTTCCCGTCCAACGAGCCCCCCGGGCTCTACTGGTATCACCCCCATGTCCACGGCATCGCCGAGGCCGCGGTGCAGGGCGGGGCGTCGGGGGCCATCATCGTCGAGGGGATCGAGAACGTGAACCCGGCGGTCGCCGGCCTGCGCGAGCAGGTGATGGTGATCCGCGACAACCACGTTCCCGGCAACCCGACGCCCGGCGGCGCGGTGCCTTCCTGGGACCTCTCGGTGAACTACATCCCGGTCCCCTACCCGACCTACACCCCCGCCGTCATCCCGATGCGGCGCGGCGAACAGCAGTTCTGGCGGGTGGTGAACGCCACCGCCGACACCATCCTCGACCTGCAGGTGCAGTACGACGGCGTGCCGCAGCCGTTGCAGGTCATCGGGCTCGACGGCGTGCCGGTGGGATCCCAGGACGGCGCCGGCAACGGCAAGTCGTTCACCGCCACCGACATCCTGCTCGCCACCGCGGCCCGCGCCGAGTTCATCGTCACGGCACCCGGCCCGGGCGTCAAGAACGCGACCTTCCTCACCCTGGCCATCGACACCGGCCCGATCGGCGACAACGATCCGCAGCGCCCGATCGGCACGATCACCACCAGCGGCCATGACGACAGGGCGGCGCGGACCGTGCCCGCGAAGTCCGGCCCGCCCGGCCCGCAGCGCTTCGCGGGCCTCCGCGACGAGCACCCGACGGTGCAGCGCACGCTCTACTTCTCGGAGGTCCTCTCGGATCCGAACAACCCGCTCAGCCCGACGAACTTCTTCATCACCGTCGACGGCGCCACTCCGACCCTGTTCGCCCCGACCAACCCGCCGGCGATCGTGACCACCCAGGGCTCGGTCGAGGACTGGACGATCCAGAACCGGACGGGCGAGAACCACGAGTTCCACATGCACCAGATCCACTTCCTCCAGCTCGAGCAGAACGGCGTGCCGATCGCGAACGGCCAGTACCTCGACATGATCCAGGTCCCGTACTGGACCGGGTCGGGGCCGTACCCGAGCGTCAAGGTGCGCATGGACTTCCGCGGCCCGGACATCGGCGACTTCGTCTATCACTGCCACATCCTCGGCCACGAGGACAACGGCATGATGGCGATCATCCAGGTGAAGTCCAACGACGACGCGCGTGCCAACCGCGCCCCGGGGCAGCCCCCGGTGAGCAAGGCCGCGGCCACGGCCGCCGCCGCCAAGCTGCCGCCCGGAGACCTCCCGGCGAAGGCGCACCAGCCGCACCAGGAGTAGATGCGATGCCGGCCGCTCTCGACCGCGCGGCGTCGAGAGCGGCCGGCGCCCCCCTCGTCGCGTAAGTGTCCCGGAGAGTCGTAGTTCGATGCAGTCTTCACGAGTCCAGGAGGGCGCTTCAATTCTGAGCCTCGAATCCATATTTTATTGCCGCTTCAAGTATATCAATGTTTATATCTTTTAGAGTCTTGAACTTAATGCAATACCCAGTCACGCTTGCCTTTCCAAGTTTTTCCCCATACGTTTTGGCTAAGAATGTCTTATCCTTGATACCAAGGATATAGACAGAGATTCCAGTTTTGTTTGCACTCAAACCGATTTGATAAAACTCCTTGGTTGTTCCATCAGTATACTTTATGGTGTAAAATCCATATCCTATATTAGGGTTAGCAATGGTTTTACCAACGCTGTTCTTACCATCGTTGAACCATAATTTACATGCTGGTAAGACTTGCAGCGTGAGCTGGTGCAACGCCCGCATTTCACTGCGTTTTGGTTCGGGTTGGCTGGCAATATACTTTTTGATCTGTTCTTGTACGCTGTCGTGCTTCTTCTTATCCATGTTGTCCTCTTTTGCCGATCCGCCTGTCAAACCTCCTCAGTCAGAAATCGCGGTTATTGTACCATGTATTGGCACTGATTGCACAAAAAGACTGCCAATTCAAGCTGCCGGTCAATCCGATAGGCGGCCAATTCGCCCGCCTTCCGTTCCCCTCTCGACAAAATGGCTTTTGGGGAGCAACGGAACCGAGCACACCCAGGAACGCGACGAAGGAGCTGGCGAAGGGTGGGCGCTACACGGCCGACTCCAAGGGCGGCCACCCCAGGAAGTGATGGAGACCTTGCAACGGGAGTGTGGCCGGCGCTTCCCTAAGCGCAGGAGCAAAAGCTAGGAGTGCCAGGTAGCCCCGATCAGCCTTACGGAGTCCGGCAAGCCCCGGGTTTGACGGCCTCCGGCCGGCCCCGGTATCATCGGCGCATGCCGAGCGCCACGTCCCCTGGATTCCAGATCGCTTGGCGTCGGCACGCCCACCACGCGTACGTCTAGCCGAGGCCTTGCGCCCCGGCAGCGGACCCGGGACGAGGCCCATCGCACTTTCACCGCGACCTCCTGCCGGGCTCCGGCTCCGACAGGAGGTTTTGCTTTTGCGGCAGACGGCTCCATCCCCCCCTGAAGCGCCCGCGCCCCCGGCGCCCGCGGCGCCGGCCCCCGCCTGGCGACGGCCGCGGCCGCCGCGGAGAGGCTGCGCGTGAAGGTCTCCGCGGCACTGCCCACCGGCGTCGCGGCGCTGCTCTTCGAGAGCGCCCGGGCGCGCCGCCGGCTGGAGGGCCGCCTGGCGGCGCTGGTCGAGGGCCACGGCTACGCCGAGGCCATCCTGCCGATCCTCGACTATCTCGAGCCGTACGAGGCGCTGCTCACCCCCGCCAGCCGCGGCGAGCTCTACCGCTTCATCGACCGCGACGGCGAGCAGCTGGCGCTGCGCGCCGACTTCACGCCGATGCTGGCGCGCCTGCTGGCGCCGCGCCTGTCCTCGCTGCGCCTGCCGCTGCGCCTGTTCTACCGCGGCGACGTCGTGCGCTACGAGGAGAGCCGGCCGGGCAGCCGGCGCGAGCTCTACCAGATGGGGGTCGAGCTGCTGGGCATGGCGGGCGCGGTCCCGGGCGAGCCCGCGGAGGAGGCGGAGCGGGAGGTGCTCGGGCTGTTCCTGGAAGCCCTGGCCGGCGGCGCCGGCGGCGGACCGCGGCAGGTGGTGCTGGGGCTCGCCGGCAGCCTCGACGCGGCGCTGCTGGCGGCGGCGGGCGGCGGCTCGCGCGACGACCTGCCTGCAACGGCCAAGACCGCTACGACCGCCACGACGGCCACGGCGGCTGCGACGGCCGCGGCGGTCGCCCGGCGCGAGCGCAGCGTCGTGCGGCAGGCCTGCCCGGCGTTGCTGTCGATCGTCGAGACCGGGCTGCCGGAGCGTCCCGAGGACCTGGGGCCGGCGGCGGCCGCCCGGCTGCGCTGGCTGCTGGCGCTGCGCGACGAGCTGGCGGCTCGCTTCCCGGCGGTGCAGCTGAGCGTCGACCTGGCCGAGTTCGCCCGCTTCAGCCGGCATCCCGACCTCGCCGCCGAGGCCGGCGCCCGCTCCTACTACGACGGCCTGGTCTTCCGCGCCTACGCCGGCGCCGCCGCGGTGCCGGTCGGCGGCGGCGGCTGCTACGGCAGCCTGTTCCGGGCGCTCGGCGCGGACATCGACGCCGTCGGCTTCTCGCTGAGCCTCGACGGCCTGCTCGAGGCAGGCGAGGAGGAGGGCGCTCGATGATCCGCATCGCGCTGCCGAAGGGGCGGAACCTCGAGGCGGCGGTGGCCGCCCTGCGGGCGGCCGGGCTGGGCCTGGCGGGGTACGAGGCGGGCGGCCGCAGCCTGCGCACCGCGCTGCCCGAGGACGGTGTCGAGATGCTGTCGCTCAAGGACTGGGACCTGCCGCTCTACGTCGAGCACGGGGTGGCGGACTGCGGCATCGTCGGCAGCGACGTGCTCGGCGAGCTCGACGGCGACCTGCTCGTGCCCGCCCGCCTGGCCGCCGGCCGCTGCCGCTTCGCCCTGATCGGCCGCTCCCCGGAGCTGCCGGCCGCGGGCTGCCAGGTCCGCCTGGCGACCAAGTACCCGCTGACCGCGCGGCGGCTGGTCGCCGGCCGCGCCTGGGGCGCCGAGATCGTGCGGCTCTCGGGCTCGGTGGAGCTGGCGCCGGCGCTGCGCCTGGCGGAGCTGGCGCTGGACCTGGTGCAGACCGGCCGCACGCTGGCCGACAACGGGCTGGTGGAGATCGAGGCGGTCGCCGAGGTGGCGCCCTGCCTGGTGGTGAACCGGGCCTCCTTCCAGCGGCACCGCGCCCGCATCAACGCCTGGCTGGACCGCATGGAAGCGGCGGGAGCGGTGGCATGAGCGGCACTCCCCTGCGCGTCGTCGCGGCCGCGTCGCGCGCCGGCCGCCGCCGGATCGCCGAGCTGACCGGCAGGGCGGCGGCGGTGCTCGACGCGCGCACCATGCGGCAGGCGGCGAAGATCGTCG
>DATNKH010000368.1:0-8735 GCA_035603475.1 Thermoanaerobaculia bacterium | reverse complement strand
CCCTCGGGCAACCAGTCCCGCGGGGACGGCGGCAGCAGCAACGACTGGTCAGGAGCGTACGGCCGAAACGAGGTGGGCATAGCGAAGTCTACCCCATCCCCCCCTCGGAACAGCCGTTTCCTGCCGCGCAGGCTCCTAGCCAGGACACTACCGGCCTGGCCGCCTGGCGCCACCTCGGCCGCCGCCGCGCCCGGGTGCTCGGCCACGGCGGGCAACACCGGCTTGTATACTCGGGCGCCGTGCATCGACGCGTGGCATCGAGCGGCGCTCGTGGCGCCAGGTCCGGCGCCCCCGGCAAGCCCGGCGCCCGCGGCGCTCCCGGCGGCCCCGGCAGCTCCGGCGCCCGCGGCGGCGCCGGCGGTCGACACGGCGGTAAGGCGGCCGTCCCAGCGGCGCCCGCGCCCGCCGAGCGGCCGCTCGCGGAGCGGCTGGCCTTGCTGCCGCTCTGGCTGCTGGCGGTGGTGCCGCCGCTCTACTTCCTTCCGTCTGCGAAGGACCCTTTCAGGCTGCCCAAGCTGATGCTGGCGGAATGGCTGGCCATCGCCTCGCTGGTGCCGCTGGCCTGGGCCCTGCGGCGCGTCGAGATGGTGCGTTGGCGCGACCTCTGGCGGCAACCGGCGATCCGGGCTCTGCTGCCGCTCGTGGCCGTCGCCACGGCCGGCCTGGCGACCAGCGCTCACCCGCTGCACGTGCGCGATGCGCTGGCCGACCTGTGGATCGGCGCCGCTTGCCTGGTGGGATGGAGCGCCGCGCTGCCGGCCCGCCGGCTCGAGCGCGTGCTGGTCGGGCTGCTTTTGCCCGCCGCCGCCCTGGCGGTCATCGGTATCCTGCAGTTCCATGGGCTGCAGCCGCTGCCGGTGGCGCCCGCCCTCGGCGGCGCGCGGTACACGGTCACCTCCACCGCCGGCAATACGGGCGACTTCGCTGCCTTCCTCGTCTTGCCATGCCTGGTCGCGCAGTGGCGGCTGGCCCGCGGCGCGGCGGCCGGCGCCACGGGCGGCACGGCGGCGGGCGGCGGCGCCGGGGAGCGGGATGCCGCCGGCGGTGGCCGCCGCCTCGGCGGCCGCTGGGGCTGGCTGGCGGCGGCTCTCGCGCTGTGTGCCTACGCCATCGCCGTGACCCAGACGCTGGCGGCGCTGGTGGCGCTGCTGCTCGGCAGCTTGACCTTCTGGTTCGGCTCGTTGCGGCGCGGCGGCGCCGGCCTGCGATGGCTCGCCGGCGCCTGCGCCGCCGCCGCCCTCCTCGCGGCGGGCGCGGTGGCCGCCGTGCCCGCCCTGCGCGGCCGGGTGGCGGAGAAGGTGAGCCTGGCGCGGCGGGGGGAATGGAACCACGTGCTCACCGGGCGCCTGGACGGCTGGCGGACGGCGCTCTGGATGCTCGAGCAGCATCCCTGGACGGGCGTCGGCCAGGGGGCCTTCCGTGCCGAGTTCGTGCCGGCCAAGCTCGCCCTCCTCGATCGCGGCGCCGCCTTCCTCTCCGGCGAGCAGCAGAACTTCGTCAACGCCCACGACGAACCGCTCGAGGTCGGCGCCGATCTGGGCGTGCCGGGCCTGCTCGCCCTGGCATGGGCGCTGGCGGTGGTGACCTCGGCGGCAAGGCTCCGGGTGAGGGCCGCGGCCGCCGGCATGCCCCGGGTGCCGGCCGCCGCCGGCGATGCGGACGGCGGGGCTGCGCGCCGTGCTCTCAGCGCCGACGGCGCCTTCGCCGCCGGCGGGCTGGCCGCCCTGGGCGTGCTCTGCCTGGTCGATTTCCCGTTCCGGGTCGCGTTGGTGGCCTTCCCGGCGCTGCTGTTCCTCGCCTGGGTCCTGCGCCCTGCCGCCGCGGAGGCCGCCGCATGAAGAGCCGCGTCCTGGTCTGGCCGCTGCTCGGGCTGCTGCTGGCCGGGCTCGCCTTGCAGAGCCTCCGCCTGCGTGGCCGGCTGCTCGCCAGCAAGCTGATCAACCAGGTCGAGGCGATCGCCATGGCCGCGGCGGGGGCCGGTCCAGGGGCGATCGAGCGAGTGCTGCCGTACGGCCTGGCGGCCCTGCGGCGCGCCGGTGAAGCGGACCCGGTGGCTGTCGAGGTGCCGCTGTCGCGCGGCTCGCTGTTCCTGCTGGCACGGCGGCCCGAGGAGGCAATCGCGGCCTACCGGCGCGCCGCCGCGCTCGAGCCGCATCCAGAGATCTATCTCCATCTCGGCGACGCACTGCTGGCTGCCGGCCAGCTCGAGGAGGCGCGCCGCAACTATCGCATTGCCCTGCTGCTCGACCCCTGGCTGCGCTCATCGGTCCCCGGCGGGGTGCAGTAGCCAGGTCTCGCGGCGGCGCGACAGGTGTCTACCTGGCCGCGGCGACCTTCTCTCGGCGGCGGACCCAGCTCACCACGCAGCCTGGCTGGACGCCGACCAGGTTGCGCTCCACCGGTACCTCGCCGGGCTGGCTGACGGGTTCTCCGTAGAGGTCGTGGAGCGCATAGCCGAGCTCTTTCAGGCGCCCGTATAGCGACGACCGCGGCACGCCGGCTCTGGTCAGCTGCGTCTCGTGATCCTCGACGACCGCGATCTCCGGCCTGAGCGTCGCCCCGAGTCCGGAGATCGCTTGCACCTCGTACCCTTGGACGTCGAGCAGCAACAACCGGACCGTTCCGAGCCCGAGCGCTCGCGACAGCTCGGCCAGCGTCACGAGCGGTGCCATGAATCCCGTGCCGGTGTCGAAGAAGCTCGCGGCTCCACGATTCTCGAGCAACGGCCAGGGCATCTGCGCCAGCCCGGGGTCGCTGGCCAGGGCGGCGGCGACCAGGGTGAGAGAACCTTCGGGCACCCCGTTGAGCTCAACGTTCTGGCGAGCGCGCAGCAACGCGGCGGGTTGCGGCTCGCAGCCAATGACTCGACCGGTAACCCCGACCGCCTTCGCGGCGACGATGGCATGCAGGCCGTTGTTGACTCCGGCAAGGATCGCGGTGTCCGCAGGCCGCAGGTTGGCGCGCAGGAAATCCAAGGTCAACGGCTCGTACCGGCCGTCCCGTAACAGCAGATAGTCAACCAGGTCGACCGGGTTCAGCCAGAGCCTGGCATCCGGATAGACCGCGGCGACGATGCCGTCCCTGGACATTCCGTGGCGGCCGAGCCAGCGGACGAATCGGTACTTGGTGGGATGCTCCGGCCCGGCAATGTAGCGCCTCACGAGGCTGGCCCAGAGCTGCGACATTGCCGGGATCGGATCTCCCTTGCCGGAAGTGCGGTTTTTCCCGCCAGGAGCGAGGCGGCGGAGCTTAGCACAAGCCTGATGCCACCCGCCCGAAAATTCGGTATCGTGTCGGGGGCGCCGACGGCCGGAATGCAACGAGTCTGATAGCATTCTGCGCGCTGGCCCATCGAGCGGCGCCGTCGCCTGCCTTCCTCACCATGGCCAACGTCCCTTCACCACCCCAGGCTTCGCCGCCATCCGCCCCGCCGCCGGTGCGCCCGCGCAGCCTTCCAGGCGGCGCCGGCGGCGTCGACGCCCCGGGCGCCCGCGTCGCCGCGGCGTTGCGCGAGCTGGCCCGCGAGCTGCCGCTGGCGGTGACGGTGCGCGGCGAGTGCATGGCCCCCAGGTTGCGCGACGGCGACCGGGTGGCGGTGGCGCCGGCGCGCTGCTACTGGCCGGGAGACATCGTGGCCTTCCACACCTCGCAAGGCCGCCTCGCGCTGCATCGCCTGCTGGGGTACCGCCTGGCGGCGGGGCGGCTGGCGTGCGTGACGCGGGGGGACCGCTGCAGCCTCCCCGACCCGCCGCTCGCCCCCGAGCGGCTGCTCGGCCGCGCCGCGGTTCGCCCGACCGCGCGGGACCGGGCGAGGGCCGCCCTGGCGCTGTTCGCCCTGGCGCTGCGCGCCGCCGGCCGCCGCCTGATGCCCTTCGCTGGATGAGCTTCGGCGCCAGGTTCCTGCGTCATCCCGAGCGCTTCCCCGAGCGCCCGCGGGGCGATGCCTGGGGCGATCGCGCGCTGCGGCTCGACCTGCCCGGCGGCCCCTACCAGCTGCTCGGCCTCTCGGCCGGCCAGGAGGACGGCGTCCTGGCCACCTTCCCGGCCGCCCGGGCCGGCGCCACGGGCGACGCGCCGATCCCGATCCAGCTGCTGCGCTGCACCCCGGACGACTTCCTGCCGGTCGACGTCCGCGGCTGGGACTACGGGCTGGACTTCGACTGGGCGCCGGCGGCGGTGAAGATGGCGGGCCTCGGCCTCCTGGGGCGGCTCGACTGGCGCCCGGGCCGCCTCGGGCTGGCCGGCGCGCTGTGGACCCACGAGGACGGCGGCGAGCGCTTCCCCGGGGTGTTCGAGAACTTCCTCCGCGTGCTGGTGGCCTACCGCCTGCTCGAGCTCGGCGGCGCGGTGCTGCACAGTGCGGGCGTGGTCAGGGACGGCGCGGCCTTCCTCTTCCTGGGACGCTCGGGCGCCGGCAAGACCACGGCGGCGCGGCTCAGCCTGGCCCGGGGGGCGGAGGTGCTGAGCGACGATCTCAACGCGCTGGTTCTCAGTGCCAGGGGCGACGCCTGGGGCGGCGCCGGCGGCTGCGTCGTCCTCAAGCTGCCGTTCACCGGCGACCTGGGGGAGCGCCGCGCCTTGCGGCCCCCGCTGCCGCTCGGCGGCCTGCTGCGCCTCGCGCAGGACAGCGCCGACGCGCTCGCGCCGCTGTCGCGTGCCGAGACCCTGGCCTGCCTGCTCGCCTGCGCCCCCTTCGTCAACGTCGATCCTCATCGCCGCGAGCGCCTGGAGCAGGTGCTGCTCGCGCTGGCGGCGGCGGCCGCGCCGCGCGCGTTCACGCTGCGGTTCTCGTTGAGCGGCGGCTTCTGGTCTATAATCGATCGGATAAAACTCTCATAGCGATGGGGAGGGAGGGCGTCCCTCCTCCCCGGAGGGTGGCCGCGGCTCCGCCTGTCGCCAGTCGCGGCATCCCAGCTGGGAGGAAGGAGATGGGGCCGCGGCAGGCCGTGTCGACCAGGTCATGAATCAGATTGATATTGGCAGCGTGCTGGGCCGGCGAGCGGACGTGCGCTTCCGCGTCATCGACGCGGAAGGCGTGGTGGTCCGCCAGAGCGCGGGCGAGGTCCTGGTGCTGAACGACATCGGCACCCGCATCCTGGCGCTGGCCGACGGCGTCAATCCGGTCGCGCACTGGATCGACACCCTGCTCGGCGAGTTCGAGGTGGCACGGCCGGTGCTCGAGCGCGACGTGCTCGACTTCGCCGCGGAGCTGTTGGACCAGGGCCTGCTCGAGCCCGCACCGGCCGCCGGGCGGCGGCACCAGCACGGACAGGCGGCCGGCGGCCCCGGGGGCGGTGAATGAGCTTCGAGCGGCT
Source organism: Thermoanaerobaculia bacterium (assembly GCA_035603475.1). Lineage (GTDB taxonomy): Bacteria > Acidobacteriota > Thermoanaerobaculia > Multivoradales > UBA5704 > JASLEW01. Next base: position 3,420 of record DATNKH010000368.1, on the reverse strand, counting down.
GCTGCTGCGGACGTGGAGCGACAACCACCTGTTCTCGGTGCTGGTCGAGCTCACCTATCGCTGCAATCTCGACTGCTTCTTCTGTTACAACGACCTGGGGCTGCGCGGCCGGCCACTGAGCGTCGAGCAATATTACGAGTTCTTCGCCGATCTGCGCGAGCTGCAGGTGCTGAACCTGACGCTCAGCGGCGGCGAACCGCTCGCGCATCCGGATTTCCTGCGGCTGGGAGCGCGGGCGCGCGAGCTCGGCTTCGTGGTGCGCATCAAATCGAACGGCCATGCCCTGCGCGGCGCCATGGCGCGCCGCATTCGCGACGAGATCGATCCGTTCCTCGTCGAGGTCAGCCTGCACGGCGCGACTGCCGCGGTGCACGACCGCCAGACGCGCGAGCCGGGGAGCTTCGAGCGGCTCCTGGCCAACCTGCGCGAGATGCGCGGCCTGGGGCTGCGGGTGAAGCTCAACAGCACCCTGACCGCCTGGAACGAGCACGAGGTCGAGGAGACGATGGCGCTCGCCGACCGCCTGGAGCTGCCGCTGCAGATCGATCCCGAGGTTTCGCCGCGCGACGACGGCGACCGCGAGCCGCAGTCGATCTCTCCCTCTCGCGCCGGCGTGCGGCGGCTGTTCGAGCTGCTGGCGGAGCGCGCGGCGGCGGCGCGGGTGCGGCAGGACGGGCCCGGCGAGGAGGCAGACCCCGGAGAGCCTCGCGGGCATCGCGAGCAGGGCGGGCCCGCGGCGGGCGCCCTTCCGGTGCAGGTGGCGCGTCTCGCCGATGACGGCCTGGCCCCGGCCGCGGCCGAGAAGCACTGCGGCGCCGGCTCCTCGGGCATCGCCGTCGACCCTTACGGCAACGTCTACCCGTGTGTGCAGTGGCGGCGGCCGGTGGGCAACCTCCATGAGCAGTCGATCCGTGACATCTGGGCAGGCTCCTCGGGCCTCGCCGACGTGCGTTCGCTCACGGTCGCGGCGAAGAAGATGGTGGATGGCTTCGGACCGGCCGGCCAGCTGCTCAACTTCTGCCCCGGCAATGCCGACGCCTGGAGCGGCAACGCGCTGCAGGTCTATCCGGCGGCCTTGAGCCGCATGGAAGTTGCCCAGCAGGCGCAGGCGGCCGGGCCCGGGCAGGGCGGCCTCGCGAGCCGCTCGGCGCCGGCACCGGCACCCAAGAAGACGCTGCTCCCGATCCTGCCGTCCTGAGACGGCGCTACCACCGAGGAAAGAAAAGAGGACCGATGGCCACGCGCCGCGGGCCCGGCTCCGCGTGGCAGGAGCGATCGGCTACGACGAGATCGGGCCCATGGGGCAGAGACCCTTGTTGGCCTTGGCCGGCGGGTGCGGCGAGCAGATCGCCGCCATCGCTTCGAGCGGCTCGCGGAAGAGAATGCGCGGCGCCTGGTAGGGCCGGCGGGCGGTGGTCTCCGATGTCTCCGGCGTCTCCGGAGCTCCCGGAATCCTGGCCAGCGCTGGCGTGGCCGCCAGGGCTGCCGGTGATGCCGGGTCCGGCGGCAGCGTGGCCGCGGCCATGGCGCAGTTCGTCGAGTCGGGGTCGCCTGGCGCGCTCGGCATGGTTGGCTTGGCTGTCATCTGTCCCTCTCGTTCAGCTCGAGCGTGCCGGCTTCATGCCGGGCAGGACGAGCCTGCTGGCGACGTGACGCGCTCATTGTATAGGCATTTATGGCGAACAATCCAGCGCTCTCGCCTTATGCAGTATGCGCTTCATGCAGGAATGCAACATTGACCATGATCGCATTCCCTTGATCGCGGCCTTTCCTGCCGCCGCTCAGACCCCGCGCGAGGTGAGCACGATCTTGATCGTGCGCAGCAAGATCGAGAGATCGAGCCAGATCGTCCAGTTGGCCGCGTATGCAAGATCGTAGCGCAGCTTGTTCTGCGGGCTCGAATGATATTCGCCGTTGACCTGGGCCAGGCCGGTGACGCCGGGAGCCAGCGAGAAGCGTTCCGCATAACCGGGGACCTCCCGGAGATAGCGCTGCACGAACCCGGGCCGCTCGGGCCGCGGTCCCACCAGGCTCATCGTGCCCTGCAGCACGTTGAGCAGTTGCGGGACCTCGTCAAGCCGGAAGCGGCGCAGGAACGCGCCGCACGCGGTAAGGCGCGGATCTCCCGGCTGCGCCAGCACCTCGCCGGACTCCGCCTCGGCGTCGATGCGCATGGTGCGCAGCTTCCACAGCGTGAAGGGACGCTGATCGCGGCCGACGCGCAGCTGGCGGTAGAGGATCGGCCCCGGCGAGGTCAGGCGGACCGCCAGCGCGCACGCGGCCAGTGCAGGCAGGGTGGCGAACAGCAGCAGCGTGCCGCCGACGAGGTCCTGCAGGCGCTTGAGCGGCCAGTTGATGCGCCACTCGGTCTCCCGCATCACCTCGATCAAGGGCAGGTCGTGCACCCAGCGGTAGCGCATGCGGCCGATGAGGCTCTCGAAGGGTCCGGGCAGCAACAGCACGTTGGTGTGGTCGGGCCGTGTGCCGGCGAGGCGGTCGATCAAGCGCGTCTGCCAGGAGTCGCCGCCATCGGCAAGGATGATGTCGTCGATCGTGCCGGCGGCGAGCAGCGCGGGGAGGTCCTCGGAAGCTCCGAGCAGCGGCCCCAGCGCCGGCTCGAGGCACGCCAGGTCGGGCACCTGCTGGCCGGGCTGCGGCACGAAGCCGGCGACCGTGAGGCCGTGCCAGCGGTGCTGTGCCAGCGTGCGGGCGATCTCGGCCGCCGCCTGGCCGCAGCCGACGATCGCCACCCGCCGTTCGCGATGCCGCCCGCGACGGTCCACGAGACCGCGCCAGGTGAGCAGCAGCGGCAGGTCGAGCAGCACGTACAGCAGCAGCACCGAGCGCGGGAAGCTGCGGAACGTGAAGAAGAAGTAGGCCAGCAGGGCCGCCCCCTGCAGAGCGGCCGCGCCGGCCAGCCGCCGCACCGCCTCGGCACGGGTGCGTGGCTGCGGGCGATCGTAGAATCCGAAGAAGTAGAGCGTGGCGAACTGCAGCAGCAGGACCAGCACCCAATCGCGCTGCAGGAACCGCAGCCGATCGCCGGGCAGGAGGCCGGCAGTGAAGGGCAGCGGCAGTTGGATGCGCACCCAGAACGCGGCGCCGAGCGCCGCGACGGCGGCCGCGGCATCGCCGAGCGCACGCACGCCCTTCCGCCATCGGCTCTCCCGCCGCCAGAGATTCACCGGCATGGGCGCCACTTTATCTGAGAGGGTAGTGTCCTCGATTGACTTGCCCCGTTTTCTCTCCCAGCGAGGGGCGGGCCCTCCTCTCCCTCCCTCCTCCTCCTTGCTGTCCCCCCCGAGGACGAGGACGAGGCCCCCCCTCCCCCTCTCCTCCCTCTGGGCTCGTATGGGCGAGGGGTCCAAGTCGATTAGGCGCGGCAGAGGACTAAGACCCCTCGCCCATACGAGCCCAGAG
>DATNKH010000367.1:0-5258 GCA_035603475.1 Thermoanaerobaculia bacterium | reverse complement strand
ATCGGCTTCGTCTTCCAGAGCTTCCAGCTCCTCGGCAACCTGACCGCGCGCGAGAACGTGCTGCTGCCCGCCGAGCTGCGCGGGCTCCCCGATCCGCCGGCGCGGGCCGACGAGCTGCTGGCCGCCGTCGGCCTCGCCGACCGCGGCCACCACTATCCGAGCCAGCTCTCCGGCGGCGAGCAGCAGCGGGTGGCCCTGGCGCGGGCCTTCGCCGCCCGCCCGCCGATCCTGCTCGCCGACGAGCCCACCGGCAACCTCGACGGCGCGACCGGCCGCATCGTCCTCGACCTGATGACCGGTCTGCGCCGGCGCGAAGGGACGACGCTGGTGCTGGTCACCCACGACGCCGCGGTGGCGGCGCTCGCCGACCGCCAGATCCACCTGCTCGACGGCCGCATCGAGCGCGCCACCGGACTGCCGGAGCGCGCGGGCGCGGGACCTGATACGGCAGCGGCGGCAGAGGCGGCACCGGATGCCGCCGTGCACGCGGAGTCTCCCATGGCGGTGGTGGGACGTTGAGAGCCTCGCTCTACCTGCGCACCCTGGGACGGGAGTCGCGCGGAACGCGCGCGCGGCTGGCGTTCTTCGTCGCCTGCCTGTCGGTCGGCGTCGCGGCGGTGGTGGCGGTGGCGGGGCTGTCGTCCAGCCTCGACGACGGCATCCGGGTCGAAGCCCGCCAGCTGCTCGCCGCGGACCTGGCGATCGTCGGCAACCGCCCGCTCCCGGCCGGCTTCGATCCCACCGCGGGCACCGCCGGCGTCGAGGAGACCCGCATCGAGGAGGCGCCGACCGTGGTCGCGGCGCCGCCCCGGGCCGGCCGGCCGGGACCTAGCCAGCTCGTCGAGCTCAAGGCGGTCACCGGCGCCTACCCCTTCTACGGCACGCTGGTGCTGAAGCCGGCGCGGCCGCTCGCCGAGCTGCTGGCGCCCGACGCCACGGTGGTCGCCTCCGACCTGCTGGCGCGGCTGCACCTGCGGCTCGGCGACGACCTGCGCATCGGCGGTCTCGACTTCCGCATCGCCGGGGTCGTGGTGTCCGAGCCTGACCGCGTCGGCGTCTCCTTCACCGTCGGCCCGCGCGTCTTCATCTCCGGCGCCGGCCTCGCACGCACCCCGCTGATGGGCCGCGGCAGCCGCATCTCCCATCGCCTGCTGCTCAAGTTCCCGCCGGGAACGCCGGGCACCCGCATCCAGGAGGTCGCCGAGCGTCTCAAACAGACCATCCCGGACCCCGCCTTCTACCGCGTCGAGACCTACCGCGACGCCCAGCCGGCGCTGCGCGAGAACCTCGCCCGGGTCGAGCGCTTCCTCGGCCTGGTCGCGCTGCTGTCGCTGTTCGTCGGCGGCATCGGCGTCGCCGAGAGCGTGCGGGCGTGGCTCGCCGGGCGGCTGGACGCGATCGCGGTGCTGAAATGCCTGGGCATGCGGCCGCGGGAGATCTTCCTGCTCTACCTGGGCCAGACCGCGCTCCTGGGCCTCGCCGGCAGCCTGGTCGGCATCGCCGCCGGGGTGGCCGTGCAGCAGCTGCTGCCCGGCCTCTTCCCCGACCTCATCCCGGCCGGCATGGTGCACCCCTGGCAGCCGCTGGCGCTGCTGCGCGGCCTCGGCCTGGGCGCCGGCGTCGCCATCCTCTTCAGCCTGGCGCCGCTGTCGGCGGTACTGCGGGTGCCGCCGGTGCGGGTGCTGCGGCGCGAGGCCGAGCCGCTGCCGCGCCATCCGCTGGCCTCCCTGGTCACCGGCGTGACCCTGATCGCCGGCATCCTGGGCCTGGCCAGCGTCCAGTCGCGCTCCTGGCTCCTGGGCGTCCAGTTCACCGGCGGCGTGCTGCTGGTGACCGTGGTGCTGGCCGCCGCCGCGCTGCTGATCGTGCGCGCGGTGCGGCGCATGCCGCGGGACTTCGCGCGGCCGTGGCTGCGCCAGGGGCTGGCGGCCCTCGCCCGCCCCGGCGCCGCGACCTTCGGCGCCATCGTGGCGCTGGGCCTGGGCGTGCTGGTGGTGCTGGCGATGTCGCTGGTGGAGCGCCGGCTGGCCGGGGAGTTCTCCCGCCAGCTCCCCACCGACGCCCCGAGCGCTTTCCTGATCGACATCCAGCCGGACCAGTGGCCGGGAGTGCGCGGGCTGCTCGAGCGCGCCGGCGCCAGGCGCATCGAGTCGGTGCCGGTGGTGCCGTCGCGGCTGACGGCGATCGACGGCGTCAGCGTCGACGACCTCACCGGCGCGCGCTCGCCTCACCGGCCGAAGGACCGTAACCGCCGCTGGATGCTGACCCGCGAGCAGCGGCTGACCTACATGCGGACGCTGCCGCCGGACAACGTGGTCATCGCCGGCGCCCTGTGGAGCGATCCCGCGCACCGCCCCGAGGTCAGCGTCGAGGAGAGCTTCGCCGAGGACCTCAAGCTCCACCTCGGCACGGTGCTGCGCTTCGACGTCGAGGGGGTGCCGATCGACCTCGTCGTGACCAGCATCCGCAAGGTCAACTGGCGCTCGTTCGGCATCAACTTCTCGCTGGTGGTCGAGCCCGGGGTGCTCGACCAGGCGCCGCAGCAGCGCTTCGCGGCGGTGCGCCTGCCGCCCGGCGGCGAGCAGCGCGTGCAGGACCTGCTGGCGGCGACCTACCCCAACGTCACGGTGCTGCGCATCCGCGAGCTGCTCGAGAAGGTCGGCAAGGTGCTGAACCGGATCTCGCTCGGCGTACGCTTCCTCGGCGGCTTCACCGTCCTCGCCGGCATCGCCATCCTGGCCGGCGCGATCAGCGCCGGCTCGGCGCGCCGCAGCCACGAGGTCGCGCTGCTCAAGACCCTCGGCATGACGCGGCGCGGAGTGGTCAGCCACTTCGCCGTCGAGTACGCCCTCATCGGCCTGGTCGCCGGCGCCATCGGCGCCTTCGGCGCCGCCGCCCTGGCTTGGGGCGTGGTCACCCGCGGCTTCAACCTCACCGGCCAGCTCGAGCCGTGGCCGCTCGCCATCGGCGTCGCCGCCAGCGCCGCCCTCACCGTCGCCGCCGGCCTCGCCGCAAGCGTGCGGGCCCTGCAACGCCGCCCGATCGAGGTGCTGCGCACGGAGTAGGGGCCTGGGGAGGGGGGACGCCGCGGCTCAAGCGCCGGCGTCGCCTTCGGTGTTCATGACCTTCAGGTCCGGGCTCACGATCAGGCGCGCCTCGGTCGCCCGCTGTACGTCCTCGGCCGTCAGGCCGGGCGCCACTTCCTCCAGCACCAGCCCGTCCCTGGTCACGCGGATGTAGGCCATCTCGGTCACGATCGTGTCGACGACGCCCACGCCGGTGAGCGGCAGCTTGCATTGCTTCAGGATCTTCGGCGCGCCGTCGCGCGCGGTGTGCTCCATGGCGACGATCACGCGCCGTGCCGCGGCGACCAGGTCCATGGCGCCGCCCATCCCTTTCACCATCTTGCCGGGGATCATCCAGTTCGCGAGGGTGCCCGTCTCGTCCACCTCCATCGCGCCCAGCACGCTCAGGTCGACGTGCCCGCCCCGGATCATGGCGAACGACTCGGCGCTCGAGAAGTAGGAGGTCCCCGCCATCTCGGTCACCGTCTCCTTGCTCGCGTTGATCAGGTCGGCATCCTCCTGCCCCTCGAGCGGATAGGGGCCGATGCCGAGCATGCCGTTCTCGGATTGCAGGATGACTTCCATTCCCGCCGGAACGTGATTGGCGATGAGCGTCGGCATCCCGATGCCCAGGTTCACGTAGAACCCGTCGCGCAGCTCGCGCGCCACCCGCTTCACGATCCGCTCGCGCTTCTCGGCGGCTGTCTCTGGCTTGTCCATCGCGGCCCCGGCTACGAGGTGGCTTTCCTCACGGTCCTTCTCTCGATCCTTCTCTCGTACAGCTCTCCCGGGCAGACGACCTGCACGTAGACGCTCGGCGTGTGGACGTGGTCCCCGTCGATCTCCCCCACCTCGACGAGGTGCTCGACCTCCGCGATCGTCACCTTGGCCGCGGCCGCCATCATCGGGTTGAAGTTCCGCGCCGTCTTGCGATACACCAGGTTGCCCATCCGGTCGCCCTTCCACGCCCTGACGAAGGCGAAGTCGGCGCGCAGCCAGCGCTCCATCAGGTAGGTGCGGCCGTCGAACTCGCGCGTCTCCTTGCCCTCGGCGACGACGGTCCCCACCCCGGTCGGCGTGAAGAACGCCGGGATGCCCGCGCCGCCGGCGCGGATCCGCTCCGAGAAGGTGCCCTGCGGCACCAGGTCGAGCCTGATCCTGCCGTTCAGCACCATCTCCTCCAGCAGCTTGTTCTCGCCGACGTAGGTCCCGATGTGATGCACGATCTGCCCCGCGGCCAGCAACAACCCGGCGCCGACGCCGTCCACGCCGGCGTTGTTGCTGATGATCGTGAGGTTCCGCGTCCCCTTGCGCACCAGCGCGCGGATCAGGTTCTCCGGGATGCCGCAGAGCCCGAAACCGCCCAGCATGATGACCGCGCCGTCGGGCACCTCGCGGATCGCCTCGTCGGAGCTGCCTACGACCTTGTTCATCGCCTCCCCCGGGGAATCGGGCGGACGATATCCCACCCGATCCCGGGCCGCAAGGAGACTGCCCCGGATGCGCCGTTGCCACGGCCCGCCTGCCGGGGGCACCGCGGCAGCTGTGGTGCTCTTACCCGCCGCCACCGCCGGCAGGGGGAGGTGCCGATTCCTCCGTTCGCAGGAAGACTCCTGGCCAGAAGAGCCATAGCGCCATGGCCGCCAGGAGGCTCACCAGCGCCAGCATGAAGCCGGCCGAGATGAGCGGCTGCCGCGCTCCCCAGGCGAGGCCGCAGATTCCGATCACGGCCGCCGCCACCATGGCCACGCCAATCCAGCGCCAGCCGTCGGCACGCCGCACGAACAGCCGCGCGAGGAGCAAGACCACGACGAAAAGGAGCAGCCATTTCAGCAGCGAGACTTCGCGCGTATCGCGTACCTCCTCCAGGCTGAGCCGCGGATAGGATCGCAAGCTCCTGAGGATGCCGTTGTTCTCCTGGAAATCGAAGATCGCCGCCGCCGTCGCCGCCAGGGAGGTCAGGCCGCCGTTCCAGGCCGGGTCTTCCGGCGAGGCGGCGCGGAAGAGGAAGGAGGCACCCAGGAAGAGCAGCCAGTAGGACACGATGAAGCCGTTGTCGATGAGGATCTGATGCCGCATCTTCGCGACATTGTCGTCGTGCTTCAGGATCTCCTCGACCTCCGAGGTCGAGCTCGCCAGCTCGATCTTGATCGGCGGTTCGAGGCCAGCGCGGCTCCGATCGATCCCTGCCCA
>DATNKH010000366.1:0-3747 GCA_035603475.1 Thermoanaerobaculia bacterium | reverse complement strand
CCCGTCACCATGGAACTCGCCGACCAGCCAGAACTACTGCTGCCGGCCCCGCCGGGCCACAGCCTGGACGGCCGCCGCGACGGGCTGATCGACCTCGAGCTCGCGGCGGGGCTCGCGGAGGAGGGCCTCGAGGGGACCGCGGACGCTCCTCCCGAGGTCGCGCTGCGGTCGCTCGACACTCTCTGGTTCCAGGTCGGCGGCACGCTCTGCAACCTGGCCTGCACCCACTGCTTCATCTCCTGCTCGCCGACCAATCACACGCACGAGATGATGCGCCTCGAGCAGGTGCGGCGCTACCTCCGCGAGGCCGTGGAGCTGGGAGTCAAGGAGTTCTACTTCACCGGTGGCGAGCCCTTCCTCAACCCCGAGATGGAAGCCATCCTGGCGGCCACCCTGGCGGTCGGCCCGGCCTCGGTGCTGACCAACGGTCTGCTGCTGGACGCGGCGCGCTGTGCGCGGCTGGCGGCGCTCGCCGCCGCCTCGCCGTACTCGCTCGACCTGCGGGTGTCGCTCGACGGCTACGACGCGGCGAGCAACGACGCGGTGCGCGGCGCCGGGACTTTCGAGCGTGTCCTGGCCGGGCTGCGCAACCTCGCGGCCGCCGGGCTCAACCCGGTGGTCACCGTCACCGAGGTCTGCGCCGAGGCGGCCGTCGACGCGGGCAAGCAGCGTTTCTTCGCCCTGCTCGAAGGGCTCGGCCTCACGCGGCCGCGCCTCAAGGTGCTGCCGGTGTTCAAGATCGGCGCCGAGGCGAAGCGCGCCGGCGGCTACGAGAGTTGGCAGCGGCTGCGCGACGGCGAGCTCCCGCTCACCGCTCCGGATGCGATCCCCGCGCCCGCTCCGCCAGCCGCACCCCTCGCGAGCGCCGCCCCCGGCGTGCCCCTCGCGAGCGCCGCACCCCCCCTGAGCGCCGCGCCCGCCACGGAGGCGGCCCGCTGGGACCACCTGCAGTGCAGCTCCTGCCGCATGGTCACCGACCAGGGCGTGTGGGTCTGCCCGATCCTGGTCAACGAGCCGGCGGCGCGGATGGGCGAGACCCTGACGGACGCCCTGGGACACTATCCGCTGCGCCATGCGGCCTGCTGGACCTGCCATGTCTACGGTGTCAGCTGCCGCACCTGAGACCGCGCCGCTGCCATCCCTGACATGACCGCCCCGACCCGTCCGCGCCTCGATCCACGCCAGCTCGCCGCGCTGACCGCCCACCGCGGCCTGGCCACCTGGGGAGAGCGGCTGGTGCCGCTGGCGGAGTTCCGCGCCGCCGCCGCGGCCGGTGCGGCGAATGCGGCGGAGCTGCGGCAGGCCGCACGCCGCGACTACCTGCGGCCGCTCCTCGACGCCACGCCGGTGGAGGGACCGTTCCGGAAGGTGGCGGTCTTCGGCGGCGTCTACAGCAACCGCCTGGCGCTCGCCGCGGTGCTGGCGGACGCGGCGCGGCGCGGCGCGGAGGCGGTCTATTGCCTGGGTGACCTCGGCGGCTTCGGGCCGGAGCCGGAGAAGATCTGGCCGCTGCTGCTCGCCGGCGGCGTGCGGTCCATCCAGGGCAACTACGAACAGTCGCTGGCGGCCGGCCGCGAGGACTGCAACTGCGGCTACACCGACCCGCGCGACAATCTTTTCGCCGCCATCTCCTACGCCTACACCGCGCGCCACTGCTCGCCGGCGTTCAAGCGCTGGATGGGCGGCCTGCCGGCGCGCCGCCGGGTGCTGGTGGGCAGCCGCGAGCTGCTGCTGGTGCACGGCTCGCCGCGCCGCGTGAACGAGTTCCTCTTCCACTCCACCTCTCCCGACGCGTTCCTCGAGGTGCTGCTCGATCAGCACCGCTGCGACGCCCTGCTCTGTACTCACACCGGCCTGCACTGGCATCGCCGCCTGCCCTCGGGGCGGGATGCGGTCAACGTCGGGGTGATCGGCCGGCCGCCGAACGACGGCCGGCCGGAGGTCCGCTACGCGCTGCTCGCAGCCCGGCCGGCGCGGTCCGGAGACGCCGGCGGCTCCGTCGGCGACATCGGCGTCGAGCTCGTGCCGGTGCGCTACGATCAGCAGGCGATGGCAGCCGAGGTGCGCGAGGCCGGGTTGCCCGAGGAGTTCGCCGAGACCCTGCTCAGCGGTTGGTGGACCACCTGCCTCGAGGTGCTGCCGGCCCGCGAGCGAGCCACCTCCCGCTTCTGAACCGCTGGAGACCCTTGCCATGCCACCAACCGCAGGCGGGAGCAGCCGCCGGCCCCGCCTCGCCATCCTGGGCGCCGGCCCCATCGGGCTCGAGGCCGCCCTTGCCGCCGTCGATGCCGGCATGCCGTTCACTCTCTACGACACCGGCCTGGAGCCTGCCGCCAACGTGCGCGCCTGGGGACATGTGCGCCTCTTCACGCCCTGGCGGATGAACGTCTCGCCGCGCATGCGCCGCCATCTCGAGGCGGCCGGCGAGGCGCCACCGGGGAACCACGAGGACGGCGCCTGCCCGACCGGAAGCGAGCTCGCCGAGCGGCTGTATGACCGGGTGGCGGCGCTGCCGCAGGTCGCGCCGCGCCTGCGGCTCGGCACCCGCGTGATGGCCGTCGGCCGCGAGGGCCTCCTCAAGCACGAGGAGATCGCCACCGCGGAGCGCGGCCGGCGGCCCTTCCTCCTGCTGCTGGCGGAGAGGGACGGCGGCGAGCGGGTCGAGCACGCGGAGGTGGTGATCGACGCGACAGGCACTTTCGGCCAGCCCAACAGCCTCGGCGACGGCGGCATCCCGGCGCCCGGCGAACTTCAGCTCGGCGCCGAGATCCGGCGCGCGATCCCCGACCTGGCGCGCGACGCGGCGGACTGGGCGGGCCGCACCGTGCTGCTCGCCGGCGCGGGCGCCTCGGCGCAGACGGCGGTGCGCGGGCTCGCCGAGCTGGCGCGGTCTGCCCCGGGGACGCGGGTCATCTGGGCCCTGCGGCGCGCCGAGCCGGCCTGGGGCAGCCCGCCCGACGACCCGCTGCCCGAGCGCGCCCGGCTGGCCGCGGCGGCTGCCGAGCTGGCTGCCGGCGCCTCGCCCGCGGTGACCGTGCAGCGCGGCGTGGTGGTGGAGGCCGTCGCGCACGCCGCGGCCGGCGACGCCCGCGACGCCCGCATGATGGTCACCCTGGGGCGGGCGGGCGGCAGCGGCCTGGACGGCGACGGCGCCTGGCAGGTCACGGTGGACCGAGTGCTGTCGCTGACCGGTGCGGTGGGCGATCACCAGATCTATCGCCAGCTGCAGGTGCACGAGTGCTACGCCACCTGCGGTCCGATCAAGCTGTCCGCGGCGCTGCTCGGCGCCGGCGCCGGCGACTGCCTCGAGCAGGCCTCGCACGGTGTCGAAGCCCTCACCAACCCGGAGCCCGGCTTCTTCATCCTCGGCAGCAAGTCCTACGGGCGCAACAACTCCTTCCTGCTGCGGGTCGGCTGGGACCAGGTGACCGAGGTCTTCGCGGCGCTGCGGAGCCCAGGCTAGCCGGCGGCGGTCCCGGCGGGGACGGAGAACGATCGGATGCGGTACTTCGGTCAAGCCGACGTCGCGCACGGCGAGCTGCCGGCGGCCACGCCGATCGGCGTGGTGCTCGCCAACCTCGGCACCCCCGACGCCCCCGACACGCCGTCGCTGCGCCGCTACCTGCGGGAGTTCTTGCTCGATCCGCGGGTGATCGAGCTGCCGCGGCCGCTCTGGTGGTTGGTGCTGCACCTGGCGGTGCTGCCGTTCCGGCCGCGCCAGTCGGCGGCGCTCTATCGCAAGGTCTG
>DATNKH010000365.1:0-14787 GCA_035603475.1 Thermoanaerobaculia bacterium | reverse complement strand
CGCACCTTGCAATCCTGGCTGCCGCCGGCTCGAATGCCAGGGGGACTCGCCTCTTCGAAGACCAGCCCGAGCTGGCCCGCTTGCTGAGCGTCCTCGAGAACCGCAACGAACTGGGGCACTATGTGACGACGCCCAACGCTCTGACTGCACGGTCGCTCTCCGAGAAGGCAGCCTCGCTGCTGGACCGCCTGTGCTCTCACCTGGGCTCGACCCTCACCGTACGCGAGATCGAGACCTGGCTTGCGCCGCCATCCAGGTTCCTGGAATACTGAACCGAACCAAAGAGGTCAGCCCCGGGCTGCTCGAGCCTGCCTGCGTAGGATCGGGTAGTGGGATCGCGCGAACTGCCTGCTGGAACAGCGCGTTGTGCTAGACTTCTACGCTACTTAGCGATGAATCCCTCAACCAGATTCTCGCTGCCGGGGCGTTCCCGACCACGCTGCCGGCCCGGACGGTCCCGGCGGCGCTTGGCCGGGTCGGATTGCCGCGCTTCCTAGAGAGCCGCCAGGACCTCCCGCGCCATGTCCATCGCCGATACCCGCGAGCGCCGTGCCAGCCGCGCCAGCAAGCAGCCGGAGCGGCCGACGTTGTCGCCGGAGAAGGGCAACGAGCTGCTCGGGCTGGCGCTGCTCGGCGTGTCGCTGCTGCTCGCGTTCAGCTTCGCCACCTACCATCCGAGCGATCCCAGCCTCTTCCACGACCTGGCGCACGCGGCGCCCTCGCGCAACTGGATCGGGCCGGCCGGCGCGCAGGTGGCGGCGCTCGGCTTCGGCTTCTTCGGCCTCAGCTGCTTCCTGCTGCCCATGTTCCTGCTGGTGGCCGGCTGGCGGCGGCTGCGGCGGCGCGGCGCGGTGCGCGTGGTGGGCCGCGGCTTCGGTTCGCTGCTGCTGCTGGCCGCCCTGCCGGGGCTCTGCCAGCTGCTGCTGGGCGGCATCGCCTGGCGCGGCGAGGCGCTGCCGGCCGGCGGGGCGTTCGGCACCGTGATCACCGCCCTGCTCGACGAGCGGCTGAGCTTCACCGGCTCGCTGCTGGTGCTGGCATCCGCGGTCGCCATCGGCGCGGCGCTGGTGGTGCAGTCCACCCTCGGCCAGGCCCTGGCGGCCTGGCGGCAGCAGCTGCGCCAGCTGTGGCAGAACGCGGTCCTGGCGCGGGCGCGACGCCGCGAGCGCCGCGAGAAGGAGCGCGCGCGGCGCCGCGTCATCACCAAGCACTTGCAGCGCGTGGTCGAGGAGAAGCAGGAGCAGCAGCGCCGGGAGGAGCAAGGCGCCGCCGGCAGCCGGGGGCCGGCCGAGGCCCGGCGCTCGCGGTTCTCGCGGGGCTTCCAGGACCGGGAGGACCCGCGGCAAGCGGAGCGACCGGACCGCTCGGATCGCCAGGACCGCCAGGGTCGCCCGGACCGCCAGGAGGTGATCGCGGACGACCCCGGCGCCGCGGCGATCGCGGCGATGACCGGCGGCAGGCTCGACCTGCCGTTGCGGGTCTTCAACCGCCAGGGTCCGATCGAGTACGGCCTGCGGCGGGTGAGCGGCGCCGAGCGCGATGCGCCCTCCGGCGATCCGGCGTCGCCGTCCGCGGCCTTCGCGACGTCCGCCGCATCGCCTGCCATGCGCCGACTGGCCTCCTCCGCCGGGGCCGCCCCGTCCGCCGGGGCCGCCTCGCTCTCCTCGCAGCTGCCGTCCACCCGGCCGCCGGGGGTGACCGTGCGGCGGCCGCCCGGCGCTACAGGGTTGGCGGCGGCCGCGCCGGCCACGTCGGCGACAGCGGCGACAGCGTCGTCATCGGCGACAGCGGCGATCATCGCCGCGGATTCGACCCCGGGCCGCGGTGGGCGCGCCGCCGCGCCTTCCCACGCGCAGCCCCAGACGCGGCTGCCCTTCGGCGGCGAGCCGGCGCCGGGGGGCCTGCCGCCGGTCAACCTGCTGCAGCTGGGCGACGGCCGGAGCGCGGCCGACGAGGCCGAGCTGATGCGCCTCGGCGAGTCGATCCGCAGCCGCTGCGCCGAGTTCGGGGTGGAGGGGACGATCGAGGCGATCAGCCCGGGACCGGTGATCACGGTGTTCGAGTTCCAGCCCGCGCCCGGGGTCAAGGTGAGCCACATCGTCAACCTGCAGGACGACCTGGCGCTGGCACTCAAGGCCGAGTCGGTGCGCATCGAGCGCCTGCCCGGCCGCTCGACGCTCGGCCTCGAGGTGCCGAACCGCGAGCGCGGCATCATCCGGCTGGGCTCGCTGCTCGCCGACGAGCGCTTCCGCAAGTCGCCCTCGGTGCTCACCATGGCGCTCGGCACCACGATCTACGGCGAGCCGTACTACGCCGACCTCGCCACCATGCCGCACCTGCTGGTGGCGGGCGCCACCGGCGCCGGCAAGAGCGTCGGCCTGCAGAGCATGATCACGTCGATCCTCTACCGCGCGACGCGCGACGAGGTGCAGTTCATCTTCATCGACCCGAAGCGCATCGAGCTCGGCGTCTACGCCGACATCCCGCACCTCAAGGCCGAGGTGGTCGTCGACCCGAAGAAGGCCGCCAACGCCCTGCGCTGGGCGGTGGCCGAGATGGAGCGGCGCTACCGCCTGCTCGCCGAGGTGCACGTGCGGTCGATCGCCTACTACAATCGCGCGATCTGCGATCCCGAGGTGCGCGAGCGCCTGGCGCTGTCGGAGGAGGCCGCGAGCAGCCCGGTCACCGCCGCCGATCTCAAGCCGCTGCCGTACTACGTGGTGATCATCGACGAGCTGGCCGACCTGATGATGGTGTCCTCGTCGGAGGTGGAGACCGCGATCGCGCGCCTGGCGCAGATGGCGCGCGCCGTGGGCATCCACCTGATCGTCGCGACACAGCGGCCGTCGGTGGACGTGCTCACCGGCACCATCAAGGCGAACTTCCCTTGCCGGATCTCCTACGCCACCGCCAGCCGCCACGACTCGCGCACCATCCTCGACCAGGTGGGGTCCGAGAAGCTGCTCGGCAAGGGCGACATGCTGATGATGCCGCCCGGCTCCTCGCGGGTCATCCGCCTGCACGGCGCCTACGTCTCGGAGCAGGAGACGGCGTCGCTGGTGCGCTGGCTGAAGAAGCAGGGCAAGCCCGAGCTCGACCCGGATGTGCTGCGCGCGCCCGCCGAGAGCGAGGGCGCCGCCGGCGACGGCGCCGACAGCGACGACGAGCTCTACGACGAGGCCGCGCGCCTGGTGGTGGCCGAGCGCCAGGCCTCCGCCAGCTTCCTGCAGCGGCGCATGCGCATCGGCTTCTCGCGCGCCGCGCGGCTGATCGATATCATGGAGCGCGACGGCCTGCTGGGCCCGCCGCAAGGCAGCAAGCCGCGCGAGGTGCTGGTCAAGCCGGACTTCTTCTCGGAGATCGACACTTTGCAGGGTGAGGGGGGGGACGGCGACCGCGACGACGATTGATACGCAGAGGAATGCGCAGAAGGATCGATAGGCTGCGACCGGACCAGCCGGCGGCAACCTCGAACACGATTGACCGCGGAGCGCGGAGGAGGCGAGGCATGCGCCGAAGGGCGAGGCGGGGCATGCGCCAGAGGACGTTTGCGGTTTTCGCGGCATTCGTGGCGCTGGCAGCGGTGCACGGCGCGGGTAGCGCCGGCACTCGCGCCATGCCGCAGACCGGCACCCCGGGGGACTGCCAGCAATTCGGCTATGACCCCCAGCACAGCGGCGTGGCGGCGCTCGAGACGACGCTCACGCCGGGGAACGTGGGCTCGCTGCACGTCCTCTATTCAGTTGCGCTGCCCGGGACGGTCGACGACGCGCCGGTGTTCCTGTCCGGGGTGACGACGGCGCAGGGCGTGCGCGACCTCCTGTTCGTGACCACGACCGATGGCCGGCTGGTGGCGGTGGACGCGGCGACCGGCGCCACCGTCTGGTCGCAGCAGCCGGCCGCCGGCCCGAATTACACCACCTCGGCGCCGGCCATCGAGCCGGGCCGCCAGCTGGTCTATTCCTACGGTCTCGAGGGGCGGGTGCACCGTTACCGGGTGGGCGACGGCAGCGAGGTGACCGGGAGCGGCTGGCCGCAGCTCGCGACCCTGAAGCCCGACGTCGAGAAGTGCTCGCCGGCGCTGGCCGTGGCGCCCGCCGCCAACGGCCACACCTACCTCTACGTCGCCAACGGTGGCTACCCGGGCGACCAGGGCGACTACCAGGGCCACGTCACGGCCATCGACCTCGGCAGCGGCACGCAGCGCGTCTGGAACGCCGACTGCAGCGACCGGGCGGTGCATTTCACCCACGGCAACCCGGATTGCCCCAGCGTGCAGTCGGCGGTCTGGGCGCGCGGCGGGGTGGTCTACGACTCCGACCTCGACCGCATCCTCTTCGCCACCGGCAACGGCTCCTTCGACGTGCCGCAGGGGCGCCACGACTGGGGGGACAGCGTGCTCGCGCTGCGGCCCGACGGCAGCGGCAACGGCGCCCTGCCGCTCGACAGCTACACGCCGGTGAACTTCCAGGAGCTGGACAATTCCGACACCGACCTCGGCAGCACGGCGCCGGCGGTGCTGCCGCCGGTCCCCGGCAGCCGCCTGCCGCACCTCGCGGTGCAAAGCGGCAAGGACGGGCTCCTGCGCCTCCTCGACCTCGACAACCTGTCGGGGCGCGGCCGTGCGGGTGCGGTGGGAGGCGAGCTGCAGATCGTCCCGCTGCCGCAGGGAGGCGAGGTGCTGACCGCGCCGGCGGTCTGGACCGACCCGGCGAGCGGCACACCCTGGATCTTCGTCGCCAACGACTCCGGCCTGTCCGGCATCCGGGTCGTCGCCGGCGGCGACGGCACGCCGTCGCTGGCGCCGGCCTGGACCGACCCGAACGGCGGCACCTCGCCGGTCGTGGCCGACCGCATCGTCTTCTACGTCGGCGGCGCCGGGCTGCGGGCGCTCGCGGCGCGCACCGGCGCGCTGCTCTGGAGCGACGGCGGCCCGGCCTCGATCCACTGGCAGAGCCCGATCGTGGTCGGCGGTCGGGTGTACGTCGCGGACGGCAACGGCGCCCTCTGGGCCTACGCGCCGGCCGTGGCGTCGACCTGCGTCGCCGACGCGACCACGCTCTGCCTGCTGAACGGGCGTTTCCAGGTGCGCGCCAGCTGGCAGACCGCCGCCGGCGCCGGCGGCGACGGCATGGCGGCGCCGCTGACCGCCGACACCGGCACCTTCTGGTTCTTCAGCCAGGCCAACCTCGAGGTCGTGGTCAAGGTGCTCGACGGCTGCGGCGCCGGCAACCACTTCTGGGTCTTCGCCGGCGGCCTCACCAACGTCCACGTCGTCCTCACCGTCACCGACACCGCCAACGGCGCGATGAGGTTCTACCAGAACCCGCAGGCCACTCCCTTCGCGCCCCTCCAGGACACCAGCGCCTTCCCCTGCGGCGGCTGACGCCGGCGTTCAGCGACGCCGGGGGTAGTGGGTTACCGCGGGGGATCAGCGCCTGCCGGCGGCGCCGGCGGCGCGCTGGGAGGCGACGTGGTCGAGCTCGCGGCGCTGCTCGAGCAGGGCGGCCGCGTGGTCGAACTCGCCGAGAGCCGCCTTCAGCTGCTTGTCCTCGGCGGCCGAGGCGCGGTGCCGGGCCTCCTGGCCGAAGGCGATGTTCATCAGCTCGGCGCGGATCTCCGTCGCCGAGTAGTCGCGGGTCTCCTGGGTGAGCAGCGCGTCCTTGACCTCTTCGGGGGAGGCGATCTTCTCGTGGATCAGCCAATCGCGGAACGCCTGGATCACCTCCGGCCCCGGCTTCCAGTCCAGCGACTTGACCGGGTTCCGGCGGTTGTAGTCGATGGCGAAGTTGGCGTAGGCGTTCCGCGCCCTCAGGAACTGCTCCGACGTGGACAGCTTCTCGTCCGCGACGACGACGTCGGGAGTGATGCCGCCGCCGCCGTAGACCTTCCGTCCCAGGTCGGTCTTGAACACCTGGCCGTCGCCGACCTTCTTGCCGGTGATCTCCGGCGAGCCGGCGTCGGCGTGGGTGTAGTAGTCGAAGTAGGAGCTGTAGTCGCGCTGGATGAGGCGGCCGGACGGGGTGTAGTACTTGGCGGTGGTGAGCGCCAGCCCGGTGCCGTAGGAGAGGTTGTAGACCGTCTGCACCAGGCCCTTGCCCCAGCTCGGGCTGCCGACGATCAGGCCGCGGTCATGGTCCTGGACGGCGCCCGAGACGATCTCCGAGGCCGAGGCGGTGCCCTCGTTCACCAGCACCACCAGCGGCAGGTCGAAGCGGGTCCGCCGCGAGCTGACCTTGTAGGTCTGGAAGGAATCGCGGGTGCGGCCGCGCGTCTCGACGATCGCGCTCCCATCCGGGAGCAGCTCCTCGCAGACCTCGATCGCGGGATCGAGCAGGCCGCCGCCGTTGTTCCGCAGGTCGAGCAGCAGGCGCGTCATCCCCTTGGCCTTCAGCTTGTCGATCGCCTCGGCGACCTCGGCGCCGGTGCCGCGGCTGAACTCGGCGACCTGCACGTAGCCGGTGGTGGGCGTGATCATGTAGGCCAGCCGCACCGTGGTCTGCGGGATCTCGGCGCGGGTGACCGCCATCTCGATCGGCTTGTCCATGCCGCGGCGGGCGATCGCGATGTGCACCTGCGTGCCCTTCGGCCCCTTCAGCTTGCTCACCGCCTCGTCGAGGCTCATGGTCTCGGTGGGCTCGCCCTCGATGGTCGAGATCACGTCGCCGGGCTGGATGCCGAGGCGGGCGCCGGGCGTCCCCTCGAGCGGCGCGATGACGGTCAGCTGGCCATTACGCACTCCCACCAGGATGCCGAGGCCGTAGTACGAGGTCTGCTGCTTCTCCCGCATCCCCTGGTATTCCTCGGCGACGAGGAAGGTGGTGTGCGGGTCCAGGGTGCGGATCATGCCCTGGATCGACGCGTAGACCAGGTCGCGGTAGCTCACCTCCGCGCCGTACTTGTCGTGGGCGACCTTGACCAGGTCGGTATAGAGGCGGAGGGTGTCGCGGGTCTGGTCGGTGAGAGCGAGCAGACGGTCCCCCAGCAGGCCGCCGGCCGCCAGGGCGAGGGCAAAGAGTGCGATCGCAGCGATGCGCCAAGGACGTCTCATGGTTCAGCAGTCTACCATTCCAGCGGCTCCTGGCGCCTGCTGCCACGCTCCGGGGTAGTGAGGACACTACCCGCTGCGGAGGCCGGCGCCGCGGGTGAGCGACGCCGGCCAGGTCAAGGAAATCTCAGGCTCACTCCACCTGGAAGGGTACCAGGAGGACGCTCGCGCTGGCGCTCGCGGTGTCGCCTGTCGCGTCGCTCGCCGTGGCGGTGTTGTTGACGACGCAGTCGGCGTTCGCCATGCAGACCGGCCCAGGCTCGGCCAGGAAGTCGACGGTGATCTGGACCGTCTCCCCCGGAGCCAGGCTCGCGAACTGGCAGCTCACCGCCTGGCCGCTCGTCGTGCAGGCGCCGCTGCCCTGGGTCACGTTGGCGTCGACCAGTTGCAGCGAGGGATCGAGGAGGTCCGACACCTCGACGTTCTGCGCCGTTTGCCCTCCGGCGTTGGTGACGGTGACGGTGAAGAACGAAGGGCTGAAGTAGAACACGGTCGGGTTGGCGAAGGCCTTCTGCATCGTCAGCGTGGGGGCGGGACAGGGAACCACCGCCACGGTGCCGCTGTAGGAGCCGGTGTAGTTCGAGCCGCCGCCGCCGCGCGCCCCGCCGGTCACGAAGGGCCGCTCGTTCTCCGGCGTGCCCGCGTGGTCGGAGTCGGGGTAGGGGTTCAGCTTGTCGCCGTTGATCGGCTTGACCCCGTCCGCATTGTAGTCGTTCCCGAACTGGGTGTAGACGGCGGCGGCCCATTGCCACTGCACCTTCAGGCCCGGGGTGGCGGAGGCGAAGCTGCCCGACCAGGTGACCGGGTTGGCGCCGCCCGGCAGCCCGGCGGCGGGGACCGAGAAGGCCAGGCCGGAGAGGAACACGTTGCCGGAATAGCTCGCCGGCACCGTCGTGATCCAGGAATTGGAGACGGTGTCGTAGGTGGTGCTCGCCTCGGCGGCGGCGGGGGAGAAGGTGATCGTGCTGTTCGGGACCGCGAGATCGTAGGCAGTGCCGCCGGCCGTGAACGTGATGCTCGAGCTCGAGAAGGCGACGCTCGTCGTTTGCGTGGGATCGATCCCCTTGACCGCGACGACGGCATTGAACCAGATCGTGTCACCGCCCTGGATCGGAGTGCCGTTGAAGTTGGAGGCGTTCACCGACGCGCACGAGGCCGCGAGAGCAGGGGCAGGGAGCGCCAGCATGGCGGCGCCGGCGCAGAGCAAGCCGAGGACGGCGAGGAGACGGTGGCATGGCGATGCCTGGATCTGCCGCTCGGCGCGGCGGCAGACGGGTCTCTTGTATGGCGACATGGGAATCCTCCACGTAACGGAAGCGCCGACGGCGAAGGCCAGGTCGGCAGTGAGCTCAACCCCGGATGCTGCAAGGATAGCGGGCGTCCCGGTACCTGGTCAATGCGGCCGCCTTGACTTGCCCGGCGGTCTGGCTCGATGATCGAACGGTATGTTCGGCTTCGGCGGCTTGAGCGAGGTGCTGTTCATCCTCTTCCTGGCGATGCTGATCTTCGGCCCCGCGAAGATGCCGGAGATCGCGCGCATGCTGGCGAAGGGCCTGGCGGAGGTGCGCAAGGCCTCGAACGAGCTGAAGCGGACCCTGAACGCCGAGCTGGCGATCAGCGAGCAGGAGAAGGAGGCCGCCCGCCTCGACCACCAGGCAGCGGCGCCGTTTCCGCCGCCACCGCCCCCCGCGCCGCCGTCCTGGTCGGGCGGGGAGACGGTGCCCCAGCTGGATGCGCCGGGGGCGCCGCAGAGCAGCGGGGCGCCGGCGAGCAGCGGGGCGCCGGAGAGCAGCGAACCCGCGGGCGGCAGCCAGGATGGGGCAAGCAGCGAGGCAGCCGCGGGTAGCAGCGAGGCAGCCGCGGGCAGCGGCGAGGGTTCGGCAAGCAACGAACGTCCAGCGGGCAGCGAGGTGGCGCTGAGCAGTGACGATGCGGCGTTGACCACCGACGCCGCCTACTACGCGGCGTGGCCCGAAGATGGGTCTTCGCCGCACGGCGCCGCGGACTCGACCTCTCCGGAGCGGGCAGCGACCGCGACGACGGCCGCTCCGGATGGCCGGCACTCGGCGTGACAGGCCCCGGTCCTCCGATCCCGATGGATTCCCCCCCGCCCCAGCTCACCGGCCGGGGGCAGCCTGAGGAGCTGCCCCGCATGTCGCTGATCCAGCACCTCGAGGAGCTGCGCAAGCGCATCCTCTGGTCGCTGGCCTTCGCCGCCCTCGCCTTCTTCCCCTGCTTCTGGAAGGTGGAGCTCATCCTCGGCTTCCTGCAGAAGCCGATCATGGCGATCCTGCCGCCGGGCAAGAAGCTGGCCTACATGGGGATCACCGATCCCATCATCCTCTACTTCAAGGTGGCAGGCCTCGCCGCCGTCTTCGCGTCGTCGCCGTTCCTGCTCTACCAGCTCTGGAAGTTCATCTCGCCGGGGCTCTACCGGCGCGAGCGCCGCTACGTGCTGCCGTTCATCTTCTTCGGCACCTTCTTCTTCCTGGCCGGCGGCGCCTTCGCCTACTTCATCGCCTTCCCGTACGCGGCGCGCTTCCTGCTCGGGGTGGGCCCGCAGTTCGAGCCGGTGCTGACGATCGAGCGCTACTTCGGCTTCGAGATGCACGTCATCCTCGGCCTGGGCCTGATCTTCGAGATGCCGATCGTGATCTTCACCGTCTGCGAGATCGGCCTGGTCACGCCGCGCTTCCTGATCAAGCACTTCCGCTACGCGGTGCTGATCATCTTCATCCTCGCCGCGATCGTCACCCCGACGCCGGACATCTTCAACATGTGCGTCTTCGCGACGCCGATGCTGGGCCTCTACCTGCTCGGCGTCGGCGCGGCGGCGCTGGCGCAGGTGGCCCGTCGCCGCCGCCTGGCCGGCGAAGCGGCCGCCGGCGCCTGACCGCCGAACCGCCGAGGTGGCTCCCGGAGCCCGGGCCAGGCCGCCTGGTCCGGCCGATTCATCTCCCCCGCGGAATTCTCGCGCGGGTCGAGCCACGCGACCCGTACTGTAATTTGCATATTGCAACACAGCTGTTGACCCTTCCCCTTTTCCGTGAAACCCTTGAGGTGGCGGCAGTTTCACCCGTGCAGCACGCGGGTCATCGACTGCTGTCACCACGGACCGAAAGGAGACGAGGATGCCTGCCAAGAAGACGACGACGCGCGCCAGAAAGCCAGCGGCGCCGGCGGCCGCAGCAGCGCCGGCGGCCGCTTCGCTGACGGTGCACAAGGTCCAGAAGTACGGCTGGGTCCCCGATCTGCCTGATGCCAGAGACCATCAATACTCGGCGCCGATGCCGGTGCTCGGCGTTCTCCCGCCCAGCGTCGATCTGCGCTCGAAGTGTCCCCCGGTCTACAATCAGGGCGAGCTCGGCAGCTGCACCGGGAATGCGATTGCCGGAGCGATGCAGTTCGACAGAGGCAACCAGGGCCTGAAGCCGGATTTCGTGCCGTCGCGGCTCTTCATCTATTACAACGAGCGCGTGATCGAAGGGTCCGTCAAGACCGACAGCGGCGCCCAGATCCGCGATGGCATCAAGAGCGTCGCCACGCTGGGGGTCCCCCCCGAGACGGATTGGCCCTACGTCATCGCCAAGTTCGCCAGGAAGCCGCCGGCGAAGGCGTTCAAGGATGCTCTGCATTCCCGGGCGGCGAGCTACAGCAGCCTGGTGCAGAGTCCGACGCAGATGAAAGGGTGCCTGGCGTCCGGTTATCCTTTCGTGTTCGGCTTTACCGTCTATGACAGCTTCGAGAGCGACGCGGTGACACGGTCCGGGATCGCGCCGATGCCCAATCTCGCCACCGACAAAGTGATCGGTGGCCACGCGGTGCTGGCGGTCGGCTACGACGACAGCCAGCAGCGATTCATCGCGCGGAACTCCTGGGGGCCAGGCTGGGGCATGAAGGGATATTTCACGATACCTTACGCCTACCTGATGGATCCGAACCTTGCCAGTGATTTCTGGACCATCCGGCTGATCGCGTAGCTTCCGGGGGAGGGCGCGCGGCGCGGATCGCGCCGCCGTCAGCGCGTCACCTGCACGTGGACGATGAAGGATCGGGCAGGAGGGCCGCCGGTTTCCCAGGGCCGGCGGTAGACGAGCGTGATGTCACAGTCACCTGGCTGGCGGGCCTCGAACCGCCAGGAATGCTCTCCGCCCTGCCCGGGAACCGTGGACCTCGGCTCGAATCCGTCGCCGACCATGACGACACAGGGTCCGCCAGGCGCGGTGAGCTGCCAGCGAAAGCCCGTCGTGGGATTCTCCTCGAGGTGGATGTCCATGACCTGACCGATCGGCAGCCGGATGGTTTGGTTGGCGTGGTCCGCGGTCACGACGAGCAAGGTATCCCTCCTCTTGCGTAAGACGCACCCCCGCTGCCACCGCCGCGTTGCCGGAAGGCCATTGGCAGCCCGCTACTGTGCTTCGATTTCCCGGACGTAGCCGAGGGCGCGCAGGCGCGCCGCCTCTTCGGCCGAGAGGGGATGCGGGTGCGCCTGCTCGGCGGCGGAGCCGGGGCGTGGGCGGCGCTGTGCGGACCAGCGGTCGAGCAGGGCGGCGAGCTCGCGCTCGACGGCGAGCCCGTGGCCCGCGAGGTTGCGGGTCTCGAGCGGATCGGCGCGCAGGTCGAAGAGTGACGGACCGTCGGGGATCGCCGCGGTGCCGCGGGTCCAGGCGTACAGGAACTCGCGGGTGCGGACCATCGCGCCGAAGCCGTTCGAGTGCTCGGCGAAGACCGCGCGGCGGTTGGCGGCGACGGGGGCAGGTGCGGCGCCGCGGGCGGCGGGCGGCGACGCCGGCGATAGACGGCGTAGGTCGATTCCGTCCTGCGGCGGCACTTTCAGCCCGGCGGCGGCGAGGAGGGTGGGGAAGAGGTCGATGGTCTGCACCAGGCCGTCGTAGCGGTGGCCGGGGCGCGGTGGGCCCGGCCAGCGCACCAGCAGCGGCACGTGGGTCGTGGTGTCGAAGAGGCCTACGTGGCGGTAGAGCAGCCCGTGCTCGCCGAGGTTCTCACCGTGGTCGGCGACCAGCGCCACCAGCGTCGTGTCGAGCAGGCCGCGGCTGGCGATGCCGTCCAGCAGGCGCCCGACCTGGCGGTCGACGTAGGCCACCTCGCCGTCGTAGAGGTCGCGGTTGCCGCCCAGCACCGGCTCGTCGAAGGACCGCGCGCCCGGCGTGCGGAAGGGCACCCAGGCCCGCACCGGCCCCAGCCCCATCGGGCCGGCCGGGCGGAGGCCGTTGGCGTAGGGGTCGGGCGGGGTGTGCGGGGTGTGCGGATCGAAGAGGTGCAGCCAGACGAAGAAGGGGCGCGGCCGGGTGCAGTGGGCGGCCACCCAGTCGAGGGTCTGGTCGACGCCCAGCTCCGCGGCGAAGTGCTCGTCGGCGCGCGTCACCTCGGCGAACCCCTGGCCGAGGCCGGAGTTGTGGTCGCCCAGGTGGCGCGCGGCGATGATCGCCATGGTCTGGTAGCCGGCCCCCGCGAGCCGCGCGGCGAGGGTGGTGAAGGCCGCCGGCAGGCGGGTGTGAAGGTCGTAGACGCCGTGGTTCTTGCCGTAGAGGCCGGTCATGATCGAGGCGAAGCTGGGGTTGGTGGCGTTGAAGGTCGAGAACGCCTCGGTCCAGACGTCGCTCTCCTCGGCCAGGCGGTCGATCGAGGGCGTCAAGGTGGGGCGACGCCCCCACGGGCCGAGCCGGTCGGCCCGCAGGGTGTCGAAGCCGACCAGGAGGATGTTCGGTCGGCCGGGATGGAAGGCGGTGGTCTGCGGTTGGCGGCTGTAGAGCGCCGGGCTGCCCCAGAGCAGCGAGGGCGGCAGCTGGCCGGGCGCCGGGGCGGCGGGGCCGTCGACCTGGAAGAGCAGGTCGATGTCCTTGTCGGCGTACTCGGAGAGATCGATCTCGACTGCTTTCGGCGCGGGCGCCGCGAGCGGCTTGGCGTCGAGCTCGTAGAGCACCTTGACGTGGCCCGGCTCGTCGCGGATGCCGAAGCGGAACTTGCACCCCGGGCAGGGCTTCTCGTAGCCGAGCGGGATGAACGACACGTAGCTGCCGTCGTCGATGTGCACCCGCCACTTGAGGCGCGAGAAGGTGGTCTGCTCGATCACCCGGATCTCGCCGGCGGAGCTCTGCGGGAACTGCTGCTGCTGTGCGGGCGGCACCTTGCTCATGTCGCGCACCTCGCTGCCGCCGAGCGGCGCGGTGCGCTGCGTGAACACCTGGTTCTCGTTGACGCCGGGCGGCGTCGCCTCGACGAACGGCTGCTCCTTGGTCAGGTCGAGGTGCACCCAGGGCTTGCCGAGGGGCACTTTCTTGTGGCATCCGGCGAGCGCCAGCGCCAGCAGCGATAGCACGCAGGCGGCGGCGCAGGCTGCCACGGGCAGGGAGCGCAAGGGTCTTCGGTTCATGGTCTCCTTTCTTTCCTGTTCTTTCCTGTCGTTCCTGATCGTTCCGGTGGGTGGGTGTGGACGGTGCCCGGCGCCGGTGCGCCTCCCGGCGATCCGCGCTTGGCGCCGCCAAAATACCATGGGAGGGTGAAGCACGGGTGACGACGGCCGCTCCGCCGGAGGTGCCGGCCGCGAAGGCGCCGCGGCCCGCGGCCCTCCTCAGGCGCCGCCCGCCGGCCGCAGGTAGGGGGCGAGCAGGCGGTCCCAGGCGCCGCGGGCGCGGAGGACGAGCTCGACCATCTCGCGGACGGCGCCGCGGCCGCCGGGCCGGGACAGGACGTGATGGACGCGGCTGCGGACGTCGGCGACGGCGTCGGCGGGGGCGAAGGAGAGGCCGCAGGCGAGCAGCACCGGCAGGTCCACGAGATCGTCGCCCATGTAGGCGACCCGGGCGGCGGCGATCCCCCGCGCGGCGAGGAGCTCGCCGAAGGCCGCGGCCTTGTCGTCGCGGTGCATGATCAGCGCGTCGAGGCCGAGCTCCTGCGCCCGTGCCTCGAGGGCGCGGCTCTGGCGCCCCGAGAGCAGGCCGACCTTCAAGCCGGCCCGCTGCGCCAGCCGGAGGCCGATGCCGTCGCGGACGTCGAAGACCTTCCACTGCTCGCCGTCGGCGCCGTAGAGCAGGCAGCCGTCGGTGAGCACGCCGTCGACGTCGAAGAGCAGCCAGTCGAGGGCCGAGGCGCGCTCCACCAGCGCCGCGCTCGGCAGGCTGCCGCGGGTCAAAAGAGCTCCAGGCCCCAGAGGTCGTGCAGGTGGACGATGCCGGCCAGCACCCCGCCGTCGTCGCAGATGAACAGCGACGTGATGCGGTGGTCCTCCATCATCTTCAGCGCCGCGGCGGCGAGCTCGTCGCCGGCGATGGTGCGCGGGTGCGGGTTCATGCACTCGCCGGCGGTGCGGCGCAGCAGGCCGTCGTCGGTCGCCAGCAGGCGCCGCAGGTCGCCGTCGGAGATGCAGCCGGCGAGGCGCAGGTCGGTGTCGGAGCGGGTCACCGCGGTGATGCCGAGCTTCTTCTGCGACATCTCGTAGATGGCGTCACGCATCGAGGTGGCCGCCGCCACCCGCGGCAGGCCGGGCCCCTCGTGCATCAGCTGCTCGACCTTGAGCAGGCGCTTGCCGAGATGGCCCGCCGGATGCAGCAGGGCGAAGTCCTCGCGGGTGAAGCCGCGCACCTCGGAGAGGGCCATGGCGAAGGCGTCGCCGAGGGCGAGCATGGCGGTGGTCGAGGCGGTGGGGGCGAGGTTCAGCGGGCAGGCCTCGCGGTCGATCGCCACCGACAGGTGCAGGTCGGCGTGACGCGCCAGCGGCG
>DATNKH010000364.1:0-2836 GCA_035603475.1 Thermoanaerobaculia bacterium | reverse complement strand
GTCGCGGTCGGCGCGGGTGCCGTGGGCGTCGCGTTGCTGGCGGCGAGCGCCGCCCAGGTGATGGACGGCCGCGCCGACCCGGTGCGGGGCCACCGCAACCTGTCGCTGACCTTCGCCGGCCTCGGCCTTGCCGGGGCGCTCGCCTTCGCCGCGCTGGCGCAGCGCTGGATCGCGATCGGCCCGCTCGACCTGGACCAGTGGTCCTACGCCGCGGTGGCCCCGGGACAGACCTGGATCGCGCTCGCGGGCCCCGCTCCCGGACCGTGCGAGTATGGCGCCGCTTTTCTCCTCGAGGTCGGCTCCGGGCGTTCGGTTCGCGCCCGCTTCGCGAAGAGAGCGAACGACACCCTGCCGCTCGCCTTCTCCGCCGACGGCCGGCGCGCGGTCTGGGCGGAGTACCAGGGCAGGCAGGGCACCTCCCCGGGCGTGCTGGTGAGCCTGGCCCTGGATCGAGCCGGCGCCATGCCTGCACCGACGCCGATCGTGGAGGCCGCACCGCCCGCCAAGCTCGTCCTCTCGCCGCGCGGCACCCGTATCGCGACCTTCACCGGTCGACACCTGGCGGTCTACGAGCTGGACAGCGGCCGTCTCCTCGCGGCGCACAACTTCGGCGATGCGCTGGACTGGCCGGCCACGGTGGTGTTCCGAGACGAGGACCATCTCCGGCTCCTGGTCTCCCGCGATGAGGCTCCGGGCAAGCCCGCGTCGGCGGTGTACGACCTCGACCTCGCCTCGCGGCGGCTGGCCCGGCTCGCCACGCTGCCGTGCGGTTGGGACCGGGTGCTCAGCCCGGATGCCGAGCGCGTCGCCTGCAACGAAGTGCCGCCCGGGGCGGCCGCGGTCTTCGACCTCGCGAGCGGACGGCAGCTTGCCGAGCTCCGGCAAGCGGGCGCGAAGGTCCGGGCGGCCTACCTTGCCGACGGTCGCCTCGACCTGGTGGCCCGGGGACCGGCGGGCACCGAGGTGACGATCCTCGACGGCGACGGTCGGCCGCTGCCGGGCGCCCCGCGGTTCCGGCTGCCGCCCGGCGCCGCGCTCGCCTGGTTCAGGATCCCGGAGGAAGACACCTACAGCTGGATCGTCCAGACCGACGCCCACCGCCTGCTTGCCTGGGAGATCCTGCGCGACCGGGGCCTCGGACCTCGGACTTCCTGGAAGGTCCTCGACCTGACACGGGGCGGCACCCGCTCCCTCGGGTCCGATCGCCTGCGGCTGCTGCCGCCCTGGGCGGTCACGGCAGCCGGGAGCGCACCGCTGTTCAGCGACGGCGCGCACTTGCTGCGCATCGACGTGGCGACCGGCGAAGCCCATGCCCTCGGCCCAGCGCGCCCGTACGCGATCCCAACGTGGCGGTGAAGGGTTGGTCCTCGCGGCCCACCGCGGCACGGCGCGGCAGCCCCTCCCGGCGGACGATCCACGGTAGGATTGCCTCCGCTGCCGCGGGGCGGCCCCGAAGAAGGAGGAACCAGATGCTTACCCGTCGATTCCACGGAGCGGCGCCCTGGGCGCTCGGCCTGGCGCTGTTGCTCGCCGCCGCGCCCGCGGCGCTCGCGCATGCCATCCTGGTCGAGGCCAGCCCGGCGGCCGGCTCGACGGTCGGCGGACCGGACCTCGAGATCCGCCTGCGCTTCAACTCGCGCATCGACGGCGCGCGCTCCCATGTCACCCTGGTGCAGCCGGACAAGCAAGAGCGCACGCTGACCCTCGGCAAGCAGCCCGGGCCGGCGCTGTTGACCGCGACGGCCGCGGGCCTCGCGCCCGGCGCCTACCGGCTGCGCTGGCAGGTGCTCGCCGCCGACGGCCACATCACCCGCGGCGAGGTCCCCTTCCGGGTGAAGTGACCCGGCAGCCGCGGCGCCCTCCGCGCCCGCTTGCCCCCCTCCAACCCTCGCCGATTCCCCGCGATGATCCAGCTGCTCGACGTCTTCGGCTTCCTCTCCGTCGTGCTGCGCGGCCTGACCCTCGCGCTGCAGTCGATGGTCATCGGCGGCCTGGTGTTCGACCTCTTCATCGCCCGCGCCGATGCGGGCGCTGCCGCCGTGCGCGCCTGCCGCCGGCTGCTGGTTGCCGGCGCGCTCGCGCTCGCCCTGGCGCAGGCCGGCTACCTGGCCGCGGACACCGCGATCCTGATGGGCACTGCCGACCTCAGCCTCGCGGCGGTCGCCGGCGCCAACTTCTTCGTCGCCGGCGCGATCGCCACCGCGCTGGCCCTGGCCGTCGCCGCCCTGGCCTCCTGGGCGGCACGCCCGGACCGCGGCGCCGGCGGGCGCCCGGCCCTCGCCGCCGCCCTGTTCCTCTCGCTCGGCATTCTCGCCGCCGCCGTGGCGACCAGCCACGCCGCGGCACGCCTCGAAGGCCGGGCGTTGCTGGTGGCGCTCACCTCCCTGCACCTGGCGGCGATCGCTTGCTGGATCGGCGGCCTGCCCTATCTCCTGCTCGCCCTCGGCCGGGCGCCGGACACCGCCGCGGCGCGCACGGTGGCCTCCCGCTTCTCGCGCCTCGCCCAGGGAAGCGTCGCCGCGCTGCTCGCCGCCGGCATCGGCCTGGCGGCGATCTACGTCGGCAGCCCCGCCGCCATCCTGGGCACCGCCTACGGCGCCATGGTCAGCGCCAAGGCGGTCCTGCTCGCGCTGCTGCTCGGCCTCGGCGCCCTCAACTACTACGTCGTCCGCCGCGCAGAGGCGGGCGACACCTCGGGGCTGGCCGGCCTGCGGCGCTTCGCCGAGGCCGAGGTGGGCATCGGCTTCACCGTCATCCTGGCCGCCGCCTCCCTCACCTCCCAGCCGCCGGCCGTCGACCTCGCCGCCCGCGACCTCGTCTCGCTGTCCGAGATCGA
>DATNKH010000363.1:0-2102 GCA_035603475.1 Thermoanaerobaculia bacterium | reverse complement strand
AAGGTGGGCGTGGTGCCCCCTTCCCCCCCGGAGGGGGGCCGCGGCTCCGCCTGTCGCCAGTCGCGGCATCCCAGCTGGGAGGAAGGGGGTTGGGGGGATGCGGGGGGCGATCCGATAGACGCTGGTAAGTTGCGCGACACGTTTGAGCTCCGAAGGCGCTACGGGTAGAACCGGGCAGGCGGGTCCTTTTCTTAATAGTGGATGCAGGTGGCCGGCCCGATCGGGATGTGCCGCACCGAGATGAAACGATTGCCGACGTCGAAGGTGCCGTGGCCGTCGGCCGAGCTGCGGATCAATGCGCTCTCCTTTCTCTCTCTCTCTCTCTCTCCACAGAGCATAGCCTGGGATCGGTGCCGCCATGTTCCCGGCCGGGACCCACGACCCCGGCCGGGGCCGCCGCCAGCGGGCGGAGCCGCACCGGCGGTGCAACCTCGGCCGCCACGGTGCGTAATGGCATCCCAGGGCAGCGCTGTGTTCGCCATCGACCCCGGGCCCGGCCCAACCGGGACCTTTCAAGCCGGCGTGCGGCCACCGACGGCCACCGATGGCCGCCGATCAGGAGGAATGATGTCTGACGATTCCAGGGGTGCCGTCCGCGCGCCGTCCAGGCCGTTGCTGTTGCCGTTGCTCGCGCTGCTCCTGCTGCTGATCCCGCCGACCGCCGGCGCGGCGGCGCCCACCCGCGCCACGCCGGGCGGCTTCGACCCGGACCTGCTGGCCGGCCTGCGCGCCCGCTCGATCGGTCCCGCCGCGATGAGCGGCCGGGTGACCGTGATCGAGGGCGTCGCGGCAGACCCGCGGACGCTCTACGTCGGCGCGGCCTCTGGCGGGGTCTGGAAGTCGGTCAACGGCGGCCACACCTGGGAGCCGATCTTCGACGACCAGCCGGTGGCCTCGATCGGCGCCATCGCCGTCTTCCAGAAGAGCCCGGACGTCGTCTGGGTGGGAACGGGCGAAGGCAACGTCCGCAACAGCGCCTCGGTGGGCAACGGGGTCTATCGCTCGCTCGACGGCGGCAAGACCTGGACCCACCTGGGCCTGGACGCCACCGAGCGCATCGCGCGCATCGTCCTCCATCCCACCGACCCCGACGTCGCCTGGGTGGCGGCGCTCGGCCGGGAGTGGGGCGAGAACCCCGAGCGCGGCGTGTACCAGACCGAGGACGGCGGCAAGACCTGGAAGAAGCTGCTCTACGTCGACGCCAGGACCGGCGCCGCCGACCTGGTGATCGATCCGTCGAACCCGCGCAAGCTGCTCGCCGCGATGTGGCAGTACCGGCGCTGGCCGTGGAGCTTCGAATCCGGCGGCCCGGGCTCCGGGCTCTACGCCTCTTACGACGGCGGCCGCACCTGGAAGCGGCGGACGGAGGACGATGGGCTGCCGAAGGGCGAGCTGGGGCGGATCAACCTCGCGATGTCGCGCTCGAATCCGGAGATCGTCTACGCCTCGGTGGAGGCCCAGAAGAGCGCGCTGCTGCGCTCGAGCGACGGCGGCCGCACCTGGACGACCGCCAATCAGAGCCCCACCATCGCTCCGCGCCCCTTCTACTTCGCCACGCTCGAGGTCGACCCGCAGTGGCCCAACCGGGTGTACAGCCTGGGGTTCAACGTCAAGGTGTCGGACGACTCGGGCAAGACCTTCGGCAACCTCGCCGGCGCCGCCAAGATCCACGGCGACTACCACGCGATGTGGATCGACCCCGGCGATCCGCGGCACTTCCTGATCGGCGACGACGGCGGCGTGGCGGTGACTTTCGACCGCGGCCTCACGGCGGCGTTCATCGCCGACCTGCCGCTGGCCCAGTACTACCACGTGGCGGTCGACATGGAGACGCCCTACAACGTCTACGGCGGCCTGCAGGACAACGGCTCGTGGCGGGGGCCGAGCGCGACCTGGGACCTCGGCGGCATCCCCAACTCGGCATGGTCGGTGCTCGGCGGCGGCGACGGGTTCGGCACCGTGCCGGATCCCGCGGACCCCTCGACCGGCTACTCGATGGCGCAGAACGGCTACCTCATTCGCTGGGACTTGAAGACCGGCGAGCTCAAGGACGCCCGCCCCGCGCCGCCGGACGGGGTCAGGCTGCGCTTCAACTGGAATGC